>CAZWMZ010000093.1:0-16847 GCA_964634965.1 uncultured Nitratifractor sp.
TGAGCGTGATCATGCCGCGCCCGTCGATCTCAGGCGTAATGTCCAGCAGGATACCGGCAAAGACCGAATCGATCTTCTCACCCTCAGATGCAGTGCTGGCACCGTTGCCACTCGTGGTTGTCGAGGTCTTGATCTTGTAGAAGAGCTCCTTGCCGACACTGATGAGCGCAGGCTGGTTGTTCAGCGTCATGACCCGCGGACTTGAGACCGATCGCACATCCCCTTTGGTCTTGAGGAAGCGGATAACATCTTTGATCGTTGCGGTACCTCGAAGGCGAATGCCAGAGCTGTGTGTGCTGGGTGTATTTTTTGACTTGTCCAGGCTCCCAACTGTATCGATCGTAAAGTTTTGCAAACCATACAGCTGCGACCAGTCGATTCCAGTAGTATGACTGTTATCAAAGGTTACAGTCAAGATCCGCACATCGATCAACACCTGCTGCTTGATCTGCTTGGCCAGGGACGCAATGTAGCGGCTGACACGCTTGATCTGACGCACCGTACCGGTGACGGTAATCATGCCCGCTTCTTTGTCGATGATCGGATCGAGGGGATTGTACTCCCACTTCTGTCCGTCCGGTCCGATCCAGGCATCGCCCACTTTGGTATAGTGGGTCCCACCGTCTCCAGCCGTAACCAGGATACGATGGATCTCCTTCTGGATATTTTCCCAGAATTTGAAGTCATCACTGCTTTTGATCTGCGTGCCGGTGCTCGATCGAGCCTCTTTGTTGCTGGCGGCGGAGTTGGCTACTGTGATGTTGGCACCGCTGGTTCCCGTACGGGTTCCAGAGATGTAGTGCACCTTGAACGTTCGTGTGACCAGATAGGAGATCGAGAGCGTATTGCCTCGCAACTCATAATTCAGATCGTTCTCGGTGAGGATCGTATCCAGAAAACCGCGCAGAGAGATGTTCTTGAGCTTGACATAATAGAGATTCTGCTCCAGACGATGCTTGGCGCCTGAATCTTTGACCAGGACGGTCAATCCACATGTCTCAGCCAGATTTTTCACTGCATCGCTGATCTTGAGCGTATCGTCCATTGTGACACTGAACATCTTGTCTTTGCACGCATTTGCATGGGCAGACGAGGGAGCCAAAACCCCCAACACAAGGACCAGTCCAAACAGTCCGTTTCGAAGTTTTCGCATGGTTACTCCTCACTGATTTTTAAGAGATTTTTTGTTTTTCTGAAAAACAGCATAATGGTGCGCTTGTCGTGTTTCAGAACCACATGGTCAGGCGCTATTTTCTCGACAACAAACGAGCCAACCTTCTCACCGACGGTGTGCCATTCGTTGTTGATAAAGGCCGAACCGTTCATCACACCACCCAACACAAAGGAACGCCGCTCTTTCTCAGCGGGCACCAGCGTGCGTACGGTGTCGTTGTTTTCGGTCTTGACCGTAATGAACGGAGACGAAATGTTGGTATCGTCCCGCATCTTGCTGGTCCGCTTGGCTTTGATGTCTTCGACCATCTTTTCGATATTGGCCACCGACAGTTCCGCCGTCAGACTCCCCGTTATCATCAAAAGACCCACAAGGGCAGCAACCATTTTCATTAGTGATTTACCCCCCACACTGAGATGTTAATATCCGCAAAAACATCGCTCTCATTTTTACGGGTATAGATGGAACTACTGTACACATCGGTTACCAGCGTATTTTGTTCGAGATCGTTGATAAAACGGATGATATCAGGATAGGCGCCCTGACAAGTCACGCCCACCTCCAGCACGTGGCCGAAACTGCCGTTGCTGTCAACATATTTGTTGGTGATCGTCTCCAGCTGCACGTTGCGATCATGCGCCCGCGCCGTGATCGAATCCAAAAAGAGCGACCAGCTCTTTTTGTTGAACAGCATATCGGAGAGCTTGTTGAGGTTCTTGTCCAGCAACGCTATCTTCTTGCGATAGTTTGCGGCACGTTTTTTGGCCATCGCGATCTTCTTGTTGTACACCTTGATGTGGTAGTCGCGGTCACCATTGACAGTGATGCTCTGCAGATACTGCTTGTGCGTCATCAATTGCTTCTTGGCATGCTTCTTGTCCGAGATGCTTTTTTTGTATGAGGCTTCGGCTTGCGGGGTCACCGTCATCCAAACCACATAGGCGATCAGGGCGGCCGGGAGCAGGATCAGTATCCAGCGCTCCCCTTCGCTCTTGCCCTCAAAATAAGCATCGATCCGGTCGAAAATGTCGGTAAAATCTTTCATTCCAATTCCACCTTTAAGATACCCTGGTAGTAGGTACTGTTTTTGTCACGCTGAATCATCTCGATGTCGATCATTTTGATCTCATCATAGTATCGCTCCGAGACCGCCTTGATCAGCTTGGTGATCTTGGCATCACTCGGGGCAAGCAGAGAGATGTCGTATTGATCCTGACTGGACATGATGGCGTTGGTGCTGACACCCTGTTTGGTCAGGTCATCGCTGAGCGATGCGAGTTGATCCGACTTGAGGCGATAGTTGACCTTTTTGTCGTAGATCGATCGCAACGTTCGCTCTTTGGCATTGAACTTCTCCGCCAACTCCTTGACAACAGCGCTGATGCGGTCGTATTCGGCCTTTTTCTCTTTGATGAGGCGTTTGTACTTCTCCACCTCTTTGGCCAGCACCTTGTCCTCCTGCTGGATCTTGTAGGTCTGGAGGTTATTGAGGCTGGCGTTGACATAGTAGTAGATCGGCATTGCAAACGCGGCCAGCAACGCCACAACAAACATCAACAGCATCTGCCCCGACGGCCGCTTAAAGAAGGCGGGTGGCCGGTGATAGAGGGTGAAGTTGACCCGCTCATGCGGACGGTCGATGTAGGTGGATGCGGATGCAGCCAGCAGATAGTGCGTCTGCTCCACATGCCAGTCGTTGCTGCGGATACCGAAGTTAAACTCAAGCTTGGATGCCTGCAGGCCGAGGTAGTTCTGAACGTACTCCTCCAGCCCGATGATCGTGCCGATCTCACTGCCGACAAACATCCGGTCAATGACATTGAGATCGTAGGCCCGCTTGGTATAGATGATGATGTCGTTGATCGAGATAAAGATCTCACCAAAAAGCTTCATCAGGTTTTGCTGATACTCCGCCTGCAGCGTCTTGAGTCCCTCGCGCTTGAGGGTTTTGTTGAACTGCTCACGATCAACCGAAGATCCAACCATCTCACAATAGCGATCGTAAATCTGGTCAAAAGAGTAGTTGATCGATTTGGAGTAGAGATACTTGCCGTTACGATAGAAGGTCACAAAGGTATCGTACGACGAGAAGTAGAGGAACGCATGGACGCCCGCAGACTCCAGTGCATTCATCTCGTAGATCGACCGATAGAGCAGCGGCGCCGGCAAAATCAAATCAACATATTTGACTTTGGATCTCAGCGAACCGAATCGGTGGGTAAATTTGTTCCGCTCAACCACGAAGAGTTGATAGCGTTTGTTGGAGATATCTTCCGACTCAATCTCTTCGTAATGAATCAGATACTCCTGGGCCGGATCGAGACCCAGCTCCTCATATGCCTTGTCTTCCAGCAGCCCTTCCAGATCATCTTCGTCCAGACCGGCACTCACCTCTACCGGCGCAACAATCATATCCTTGTTGGCCAGAAACGTCGCATAGAAATAGTTATTTCGATACGTCAGTCTCTTTAGAGGTAGAAGGGAGTTGTCCTTCAGAACATAACGAGTATCATGATAATGATCAATCGTAACAATGACAGAGGGCTTGTTTTTGTCCTGCTTTTGAGCCATGCTCGTTTTCCTTGTTACATACTGTTTCAGCGATTATATATGTAATAATATTAAAATCACCTTACAAAAGGCAAAAATCCCGAAAATAGGGAAAAATACTTAGAAAAAATATGGGATAGTAACCGATTCCAAGGTTATTTTCGCCCAGGGTCAACTTGTGCAAACTCTGATAAAAGGGGCCCAAAAGGCACGTGAACTCAAAAAAGATACCCCAGATCTTCGAGGCCTTTGCGATGTTTGCTCCACCCTTTTTTGACCGAGACATGCAGGTCAAGGTGGATCTGCCTGGCGGCAAACTGCTCCATCCGGCGTCGTGCATCGCGTCCAAGACGTCGGATGGTACCACCATCCCGCCCGACCATCATCCCTTTCTGGGTTGGCTTTTCGACAACAATAGTCGCATAGACCCGATCGATCTCGGGGCGTTCATCAATCCGATCGATCAGCACATCGCTCTCGTAGGGAATCTCATCGCTGAGATTGGCATAGATCGCTTCGCGGATCAGCTCGCGATAGATGTCGCGAATGTTCTCGGTGGTCAAGAGATCCGGATCGTAGAGCCACGGGTGCTCGGGCAGCAGCGCAGCGACTGCATCGAGCAGCTGCTCCTTGCTGCCGCCCTTTTTGACCGAAAAAGGTATCAGCGCCTCAAAATGCTCCTGAAAAGGCTGATAGTCCCGTATGCGCTGGAGCAGCTGCGCGGGCGGAACCTGATCGATCTTGGTCAGCAGAACAATGTGGGGTCTTTTGGAGTCCGTTACGCGCTCCAAAAAACGCTCATACTCAGCCGTCGTATCGGTCACGGGTGCCAGGAAGAGGATCGCATCGCTGTCCCCGATCGCCTTGAGAGCTTCATCCAGCATAAAACGATTGAGGAGCTTCTCCTTCTCATGCAGGCCCGGCGTATCGACAAACACAATTTGCGCCTGGCGATGATGCACGATGATCTTCATCCGCTTGCGCGTCGCTTGTGCTTTTTGGGAGACCATCGCCAGTTTTTCACCCACAAGATGATTGAGCAACGTACTCTTGCCCGCATTCGGACGCCCGACAACCGCCACAAACCCCGCTCTGGTTGTTTCCATCTCTGTTTTGCCTTTTATCTTTTTAGAAGTATCTTTTGTCGTACCCTCGCACAACCAGCACAGTCCCACCATACACTAATTTTTAATTTTTAATTTTTAATTTCCAATTCACAATATATACCGCGTCGCATCATCGTCTTCGATGATCGCCTCGAGTTTCTGCTCTACCCAGGCCGCGTCGACCGTGATTGTCTCACCACTGCGTGCATCGGCTTCGAAGCTCACCTCATCCAACAGTGTCTCCATTACCGTATGGAGTCGGCGGGCGCCAATATCTTCGGTTCGGTCATTGGCTTGCGCAGCGTAATGGGCAATCGCCCGCAAAGCCGCTTCGTCAAAGTGCAACGTCACCCCCTCGACCGCCAGCAGCGCCTCGTACTGGCGTATCAAGGAGTTTTTTGGTTCGGTCAGGATGCGATAGAGTGCCTCTTCGTCCAGGCTGTTCAGTTCAACCCGCAACGGGAAGCGCCCCTGAAGTTCAGGGATCAGATCGCTCGGCTTGCTCAGATGAAATGCACCAGCAGCGATAAAGAGAATGTGGTCGGTTTGGACCGTCCCGATACGGGTATGGACGCTGGAGCCCTCTACGATCGGAAGCAGGTCGCGCTGAACCCCCTCTTTGCTTGGATCCTGACGAGAGGTGCTGTTGGTGGGCACGGCGATCTTATCGATCTCGTCGATAAAGACGATGCCCCCTTCTTCGATCCGCTGGATTGCTCGATCTTTGAGCTGTTCTTCATCCAGGAGCGTCTCGCTTGCTTCGTTTTCGAGAAACGTGCGGGCTTCGCGGACGGTGACCTCTTTTTGTTTGCCTTTGGAATTGATGCCACCGATGACCTTGATGATCGAGGCCTGCACGTCGGCCATCTCCGGCGGCAGGTTGCTGCCAGCAATCTCGACGGATGGAGCAGGAATGTCCACCTTGACTTTGAGGTCATCAAGCTCCCCGCGTTCCAGACGCGCCTGCATCCGGGCAAAGGCCGTTTCGTAATCGCGCATCTTCTCCTCGCTGGCTCCGGCAGGAGGCGGAGGAAGGATCTGGTCAAGAATCTTGTTTTCAATGTAAGCTTCAATCTTCTCTTTGTTTTTTTCGTTCTCCTCTTCTCGCACCAATCCGAGCGCAGTCATCGCCAGGTCACGGATCATCGATTCGACGTCGCGCCCGACAAAGCCCACTTCGGTAAATTTGCTCGCCTCGACCTTGACAAACGGCAGACGCATCATGCGACTGAGCCTGCGGGCGATCTCGGTCTTGCCCACGCCGGTACTGCCGATCATCAAAATGTTTTTGGGGATCACCTCCTGCTGCATGGAAGGCTCCAGCTGCATACGACGCCATCGGTTGCGCAACGCCACAGCAATGGTGCGCTTGGCCTCATCCTGGCCGATCACATAGGTGTCCAAATAGGCGACAATTTCTCTCGGGGTTAATGGTTTCACATCGTTTCCTTGGCAATTATATTTAATGATAGAAAAACACGCACGCAGAAATCTACAGTGTCAAGAGACGAATATGGGTATTGGTATAGATGCACAATTCACCGGCGATCTGCAAGCTCTCCTGGACCAACGCTTCGTCCGAAAGATGGGCATGACGCTCCAGTGCGCGTGCGGCGGAGAGGGCAAAGTTGCCGCCGCTGCCAATGGCCGCAATGCGACCATCTTCGGGCTCGACGACATCGCCGGTACCGCTGAGAATATAGATGTGCTCGCGATCAAGCACCAGCATCATCGCTTCGAGCTGTCGGAGCATCTTGTCCTTGCGCCACTGCTTGGCAAATGCGACGACCGATTTGAGCAGATCCCCCTTGTGCTCATTGAGGATCGTCTCGAACATATCATAGAGCGTAAACGCATCGGCGGTACTTCCAGCAAAACCGGCTAAAATCTTGCCCGAATAGAGCGTACGGATCTTGGTGGCGTTGCCCTTGAGGATCGTGTCGCCAAACGTGACCTGCCCATCGCCGCCGATGACCGCATGCTCCTTCCCCCGGTAGGCCAGTATGGTGGTCGCTTCAAACACTATTCGACCCCTGCGACATCGACACGCAGTTGGGCATGAATGGCGTGGCCAAGTTTGACATCGACCGTGTGGATGCCGGTCGATTTGATCGGTTTTTTCAAGCCAATGTGCTTCTTGTCCAGCACGATCCCTGTCTGCGTTTCGACTGCGGCAGCGATATCACCGTTGCCGACCGACCCGCGGATCCCCACCGGCGCAAGCGGTTTTTCGATGCGAATGGTGGTCGACTCAAGCTGCTCTTTTTCGGCGAGGAGCCGCTGCATCTCTTCGGCCCGTTCGGCTTCGCGACGTGCCTGCTCCTCCTCCCAGGCTGCTACCACATCGGGAGTAGCGAGCCTGGCCAGCTTTTTTTTGATCAGAAAGTTCTGACCGTATCCATCTTTGACCTCTTTGATCTCGCCGGCCTTGCCGAGCGATTTGACATCCTGTACCAGCAAAACTTTCATTGACACTCCTTCTGCTCTTTTAGCGGATAATTTTGGTATCATTCTATCCAAAAATTTCTAATGGAAGCCAAGCACATGTTTGCAACGTTTGAGACGGGAGACCTCACCACATACCCACAACGACTCGAGACCCTGCTCGACAAACAGCGGCACGCAATCGACCGGCTGGCCCGCCAGGCAAGCCCCACATACGCATCGCTGATGAAGCCGCTGCAGGATCTTGACGAGGAGCGGGCTCTTTTTTTCACGCCGTTGGAGCATCTCCATTCGGTTGCCGATGCTCCCGACGTACGCACGGCCTACGAAGCGTGCCTGCCTCTGCTCAGTGCTTTTGACTCCTGGCTCTATCGACACCGTGCCCTCTACGATCAAATCGCATCCCTGCACAGCGACGATCCCGAAGCGGCGCGCGTTCTCAACGACACGGTACGCGACTTTCGCCTTGCGGGAGTCGATCTCGACGCTGAGGCACGGGAGCGACTGACACAGATCGATCGTCAGCTGAGCGAACAGAGCAATGCATTTGAGACCCATCTGCTCGATGCGACACAAGCACACGAATGGATCCTGGACCGCCCCGAGGATGTCGCCGGCATGCCTCTGGCAGACCGGGAAGCGGCCCGGATCGAAACCCCCGAAGGGATCCGTTACCGCTTTAGCCTCCAGATGCCGAGCTACACCGCTTACATGACCTATGGACCCAACCGGGCTCTTCGCCGTGAACTCTACCAGGCCTACACCACCCGTGCGCCCGAAAACGGTACAGTAATCGATCGTCTGCTGGCGTTGCGCGAGGAGAAGGCCCGTCTGCTTGGATTTGATCATTATGCGCACTATGCTCTCCAGACCCGCGATGCCGAGACGGTTGAAACGGTCGAATCCTTTCTCGAACAACTGCTGACATCTGCCCGCCCTCAGGCTGAACGCGAAATGGCGCGACTGAAGGCCTACGCTCTGGAGACCGACGGGATCGAGACACTTGCGCCCTGGGATGTGGCCTACTACAGTGAACGACTCAAAAAGGAGCTATACGCATACGATGCGGCCTTGACGCGCCCTTACTTCCCGCTTGAGCGTGTCGTTTCGGGACTTTTTGCGTGGCTGACCGAATGGTTTGGGATCGCGTTCGAACCGATCGAGGTGCCGGTGTGGCACCCGTCGGTCCGTGTCTGGCAATTGACCGAAGCCGATCGTATCGTCGGACGCATCTATCTCGATCTTGAAACCCGACCCACCAAACACGGGGGTGCGTGGATGCACAACTGGGAGAGTCGCTTCGTCGACCAAGCGGGGCGTACGCATGCGCCTTCGGCTTTTGTTGTTGCCAACTTCGCCGCCGCGACCCCCACCGTCCCCTCGCTGTTGCGCCACGACGATGTGGTGACACTGTTTCATGAGATGGGGCATGCAATCCACCACCTCTACAGTCGCACGCATGAGCGCGCGGTTTCGGGTATCCATGGCGTCGCATGGGATGCGGTGGAGTTCCCATCGCAGTTTCTGGAACACTTCGCCTACGAAGCGACCATCCTGAAACGTTTTGGCTTTCACTACCAGACCGGCGAACCGATTCCTGAAACGCTCCTGGAGACCCTCCATCGTGCCCGCAACTTTCAAGCGGCCCTTGGAATTTTGCGGCAGGTCGAATTGGCTCTGTTTGATCTGCAGCTGCACCAAAAATCCTATCGTGGCGATGCGGTGCATGCGCTGCTTGAACGTATCCGCGAGCGCACCGCGCTCCTGCCTCCTCCTGAGTGGAACCGTTTTGAGCACGGGTTTTCACACATTTTTGCCGGAGGGTACGCCGCAGGTTACTACAGTTATAAGTGGGCCGAGGTCTTCAGTGCTGACGCATTCCATGCATCGCACGATCCCCATCGGGGCTTCGAGGCCGATCGCGCGCGCACTTACCGTGAACACATCCTCAGCCGAGGCGCATCGTCGCCGATGCGCACACTCTACCAGAACTGGCTGGGACACGCACCTCGACTGGAGAGCCTGATGCGGCTCTACGCCATTGGAGCGCCCGATGCGTGAGTATGCGACACTGGGCTGGATCCTTGCGGCCCTGTTTATCCTGCTGGGCATCGGTGCCTTTTTCAGCCCAACTTATACGCGCCAGATGGGTTATGCAGAAGCGATCATTCTGGGGGCGAGCGTACTCTTTGTCGTCTCGGCCGTGATCCTGGTCGCTGCGGCCGGGTTCACCTCCTTCGCACTCTATCTGGCGATCTTGAGCGGGCTGGCTTTTGCAGCATTTGGACCCATCGGAAGCCTGCTGGTGCCCGGCCTGACCTATGTGACGTGGGGATTGGCGTTTGCGATTCAGGTGCTGCTGGCTTATCACGATGTCCCTTCGGCCACTGCCTGGTTTCGTCATCACTATACCTGCCGGACGTTTCGGATCGAATTTCGCCTCTTTGTACCGATATTGTGGCTCTTTTATCTTCTGCTTGAGTGGTTGCCGCACTGGATCGATCGCGAGCCGGTCGTCCGTTTTGATCGCCACGCCATCCGCACCCGAGTCGAAGCGCTCTTTCCCCACCCCTGCTGATCGCTCCTGCAGGGCCGCATGCACATGCACACGAACCATCCGATTTTTTCTTGGGAAAAATCACCACACACCCCCATAAAAAGGCACAATAACTCTAAAATTGACATAATTCTGACAAAAACTTGTTATAATGCGTATAAACAAGAACTTTGAGAAAAGGAGAAGACAATGCCAAAAGTCCTGAAGCGCGTTCTTCTGGTCACGGTCGGCGCCGTCGTTTGGCTGCACGCCATCAAGATCCCCAATCTGTCGGTCGCTGTCGATGTCGCGGGCAAGCAGCGCATGTACACGCAGCGCATGCTCAAAGACTATGCCATGGTCGGCATGGGCAACACCTTTGGTGACCCCAAAAACGATCTTAAAACGATCATGACCAATTTTGAGGATCACCTCAAAGCCCTGATGGCGTTCAACAAAGACCCCGCCACGGCCGAGAGTCTTCAAAAGGTGATGGATCTGTGGATTCCGATCAAAAAAGAGCTCAACGAACCCCCCTCTAAAGAGAAAGCAGGTCACATGCAGGAGCAGCTCGAAGCGTTGCTCAAGCAAGCCAACGAAGCGGTCGGCCTGTTTGCCAAACAGACCGGGAAGGTTTCGGGTGAGATCATCAACATCTCGGGCCGTCAACGGATGCTGTCGCAGCGAATGGCCAGCCTCTATATGCTCAAAGTCTGGGGCGTCGACGATCCCAAATTCAAAAAGAAGATGGACGATGCGATGAAGCTCTTCAGCACCTCACTCGATCGCCTGATGCAAGCCAAAATGACCACGCCCAAGATCATGGGATACCTCAAAAAGGCCAAGCAGTCGTTTCTATTCTTTCAAGTGATGAACCGATCGAGTTCCCGGTTTATTCCGTCGTTGATCTACAAAAAATCCAACGACATCCTCAAGAACATGAATACCGCAACCGGCTTGTATGCCGCACAAGAGAAATAAGGAGTCCCTCATGAACACATCCACCCCATTGTTACGCAAGGCTGCTGGGTTACTGGCCGCCGTGTCCCTCACTGGCACACTGCTCTGTGCAGCGGAGCCCGAAACCCCACCCGCCACGGCGGCTTCCGGTACTACCAGCGGCACCTATCTTGACTTTGCCAACCTGATCAACCAGGCCGGCAAACAGCGCATGCTCTCTCAGCGGATCGCCAAAGATTACCTCTATATGGGCAAGAAGATTGCCACCAACAAGGCATCCAGACAGCTGAAAGCTTCGCTCGAACTCTTCAAGAAAAACCAGAAGATGCTCGAAGAGGTCATTGCCGATCCGGAGATCAAAAACCTGCTGGCATTCGTCAACCTCAGCCGCCAGGAGCTGGAGGAGACCGCTTCCAAACCTTTCAGCCTCGACAACGCACAGCTGGTTATGGACCTGAGCGAATCGATGCTCGAAGGGAGCCAGTATGTTGTCGATTCGCTCAAAGAGAAGTTCAAAAAGAATCTCTCCAAAATCGTTGCCATGTCTGGCAAACAACGTATGCTGGCCCAGCGGATCGCCAAATACTATATCGCCTATCAGTCGGGCATCAAAGACAAAAACACCATCGATCAGATGAAAGCGACGGTCAAACTCTTTGATGACAACGCCAAAAAACTGATGAGCAACCCCAAAAATACACCTGAGATCAACAAAGAGCTCAAAGAGATCAACAAGCTGTGGAAGATCGTCTATCGATTCTATCTCAATATTGAAAAGGGAGGATTGCCCTTTATCGTGTTTACGAGCACCGACAACATCACATCCAAAATGGACACCGTCACCGAACTGTATGCCAAAGAGAAACTCTAAACCAACAAAGGACTCAGTGTGGATATCCTGAAACGGCTGATCACAGCCCTGTTCCTGACGACCCTGTTTTTGCAGGCCGCAACCCGTTCAGATATCAATGCCATCGAGGCCGCCGAAAAGATTCGGTACCTCAGCCAAAAGATCGCCAAGGACTACCTGTATCTTTACAGCCGGCCCCAGCGCACCGATATCAAACACAACCTCGAACAGATGGTCGAGCGTCTCGGGAAAAGCTTTGCTACCATTGCTGCATCCACCCGCGACAGTGACACCAAAGACCTGCTCGAATACCTCCGCTACAGCCAGAAAGGGATGCGTGAGCTGCTCCAGAAACCGGTCACCAAACAGACCGCCGCCAAGATGCTTGACTACAGCCAGATTCTGCTCGAAGGGGCTGAGTGGATTGTCAACACCCACAGCTATCGCTTCAGCAAAGAGGAAGCGATGCTCATGAACATCAAGCGTTACGAATACCTGCTGGTGCGGCTGGGCAAACTCTACATGGCTTCGCGTGTCGAGGATCTGAGTCAGAGCAATCAACAACAGATCAAAGATGAGCTTGCCAGCCTCCAGAAGGGTCTCGATACCATTCAGGCCTATCGCTACCCGGCATCGCTGGAATCACTCAAAAAGGACCTGAACCTTTTCCGCGATGCCAATCGACATTTTTTGACGCATGCCAACGAGATGTTTGTGCCGGGTGTATTGGACATAACCATCGGCCAGTTCGAGCAAATTTTGAACCAATTTGCCCTGTTTCACAGCAAAAGCCAATAGGATAACCCATGCATCTACTCAGCAATCGTCTCTTACTGATCGTTCTGTTGATCCCGGTTCTCTTTTTGATGGGCTTGACTGGCTACAAAAGCTGGAACGCTTTTCAGGACTTTCGAGAGCACAGCACAGCCTACAATGCACTGCAGCTGCTCGAAACAGCAGACCATCTTGGCAATACGATCGTGGCGGAAAACCTCCTGGCAGCCGATCAAAATGCCAGCCGTTCGGCTGGTCTCAAGACCATCCAGGCGCAGACCGATTCGCTGCTTGAAGCATTGCAGACATCGAAAACCCTCCAGGAGATACACGCCTCCGATACGTTGACTGCACTGACCGAATACATTCACCTCGCCCGCAATCAGTTGCAAAAAGAGACTGCCAAGCCCCTCCAGGTTCATTACGATCTGTATGGCATCAAAAGCACAACAAGTCTCGTCGATATCTTCAAGAAGCTCATCGGTTCGAGTGACTCCCTGTCGCACTCTCAACTGCTGCGCATCTACACCGAACTGATGGAGCAGCAACTGACTGTCGGAACCGAGGCGGCATTGATGACCCACCTCGTCTCCCGCCACCAGCCTATGACGCCCGAAGCATACGAAGCATGGGACAATCTGCTGGCCCACTCGGCGTTGCCGTCGCTGGAGGTGATCGGCGATCCGACCTTTTCGAGCCGTCTCAAGGCGGTGTTCGAATCCGACACTCAATGTCTGCCCGACCCCAGACAGCGCGCCTATCTCGCTGCCGAAGGGTTGCATGGCACCTACTCAATCGCCTCGGATCGGCTCTACAGTCAGGGCAACGAATCCCAAAAGTGTTTTCAACTGGCCCGGCAAAAGATCATGAACAAGACCCTGGAGAGCAGCAAGAACGCCACACAGACAAGCCGTCAGGATGCGCTCAACTATGCCTTTCAAACCTTTCTCTTCCTGATCCTGATCGCCATCCTGCTCTATCTGATCCAAAAGATCGCCCACGACAAACGCCTGCTCGAAAGCACCCTCAAGAGCATCGAATTTGACCTGGGTAACGACAAAAAAGAGGAGTTGCAGCGAATTGTCCAGCAGCGCAATACCAAGGCCATCTACGCCTTTTTGACCGAAACCATCCGCGAATCCAACAAAGCCAAGGACCTCTTCCTGGCCAACATGTCGCACGAAATCCGTACACCGCTCAACGGCATCGTCGGATTTACGCAGCTGCTCAAGACCACGCCACTTAATGGCGATCAAGAAGAGTTTGTCCATGTCATCGAAGAGAGCTCCGAGCACCTGCTGAACATCGTCAGCGATATTCTCGACCTCTCTAAGATCAAAGCCGAAAAAATCGAGATCGAAGAGGTCGCCTTCAATCTCATCGACAAGGTTGAATCGGCCATCGAAACCTACGGAGCCAAAGCGTTGCAAAAAGACATCGATCTCAGCGTCTACACCGATCCGTCGCTTCCCGATACCCTTATCGGCGATCCGACCCGTGTCTCTCAGGTCCTGGTCAACCTCGTCAGCAACGCGATCAAATTTACAAACAACTACGGCGAAGTCAGCGTCTTCTGCGAGCGAGTCCAGGAGACCGAACGGGAGATCGCAGTCAAATTCTCGGTCAAAGATACCGGCATCGGCATTGCGCCCGAACAGCAGAAGCGGATCTTTGAGTCCTTCTCACAAGCCGATTCAAGCACCACGCGCAAATTTGGCGGAACCGGACTGGGTCTCTCCATCTCCAACAAACTGGTGGAGCTCATGGGAGGCAAGCTGGAGATCGAGAGCCTGCCGGGCGAAGGGGCAACCTTCTACTTCACCCTGCACTTCCAGCACGATCCCGAGATTCGTCCTGCCGAAGCACCCTCCTTCCCGAATCTGCGTGTGGGCCTTATGTTGCCTCAGCGCAACATCGACCGCCAGGTCGACCGCAACCTCGAAACGTACATCGAGTATCTTGGTGCCAAATTCACCATCCTCTACGAAGACGAGATCACCAAGATGCTGCCCGAAACGCTGCCCGATCTGCTCTTCGTCGATCAGCGCTACAATCGGCGTGACAAGGACATTGCACGCTTGATGAGTCTGCAAACCAACATCGTGATCATGGCCGGAGGCAAAAACAAATATCTCGAAGAGATCGCACCCAAATTTGCTGCCATCATCTACAAACCGCTCAACTACAGCAAGACCCTCAAGACCCTCAAAGAGTTTGCCGGCGGCAAACACACCAAGCCCAAAGAGAAGGCCCCGCAGATCCTGTTTGACAACCTGAAGATCCTCGTCGCCGAAGACAACCGCATCAACCAGAAATTGATCATCACCACGCTGGAGAAATTTGGTATCGTGGTGGACATCGCCTCCAATGGACAAGAGGCGGTCATGTTGCGCAAGCAGAACGAATACGATCTGATCTTTATGGACATTCAGATGCCGGTTATGAACGGAATCGAAGCGACCGAAGAGATCCTGCGCTTTGAATCGGCCAGCCATCAAAAACACGTTCCGATCATTGCCCTGACGGCCAACGCATTGCGCGGCGACCGAGAGAAGTATCTCGAAGCAGGTATGGACAACTACACCCCCAAACCGATCCAGATCGATCACATCCAGGGATTGATCCAAAAATACCACCCCGGCAAAGTACGCAAGATCGAAGGAGCGCCCACCGAAACCGCTGCGCCGTCATCACCCGAACATCACGCCCAGCCCCAGGAGACACAAGCACCTGCTGCAACGATGCAGGCAGCACCCGCTGAGCCGGAACCCCCCTCACCCGAGCCCATCCGTGCGCCTACGGCACCGGTCACGCCTCCTTCGACCCAGGAGCCCGCTGCTGCCATGACTGCCGAGCAGACTGAAGCGCCTGTTGTTCGGGAATTCAGGGATGTGCTGGTCTACTTTCACGACCCGTTGGTCGCAACCATCCACCTTGAGGTGCTGGAGAAAGAGCGCCGATGCGATGTGGTCTTGAATGAGATCGATTTTCTAGATCTGCTCGATCGAAAAGATTATCGCAACATCATCATCCGATCCGATCTGGTTCCGGTCGACGACTGCTACGTCGCCAACCTGCTCCAGGAGCGCGGAACGACCCTCTATGTCTATGGCGAAGAGAATGTTCCCTGTCCCGGTGTCCAGACCTACGCCTCACTGCACGAACTGCGCGAAAAGCTCGCACGCAGCCTCGAAGAGAACTGATCCCTCCTGCTGCAAGAGCCCCTCAGCCGGGTGGCCTGACTTCGTCGTTGGGTCACCCAGGCTCACCATGAAAGATTTGTAAAAGTACTTTCTGTTCTTTATCCATGTCGAGAAGTATCTTTTCAGTCTGCTTGGATGAAGCTCTCTCGTTCCATATCTCCCGATATGAAACACTTACGCTAAACACACACAACCAAACAAAAGCATGCACAAGACATCGGCATTCCATCTCAGGAAAGACTGCGAAAGAATCGCCATCTTTCAGGGGCAGGGACTTTAGTCCCGTAAACAATGTCCCATTTCATGGGACTCTTGGACTAAAGTCCAAGCTCCAAAAGTTGAGAAAAGAAAGTTCTTGCGCAGTCTCAGGAGATATGGAACGAGTGCAAAGCATCACCTATTATACTCATGGGTCACCCATTTTTGGGCTCAAAAGGCTCTCAGATTCTCATGTTATAGGGCTTGCTTATTTTCTTGCTTGGGGGTGACGAAGTCAGGAGCAACGATCTGCTCCCCGCAAAACCTCTTCTGCTTCCGGATTTAGCCTTGTTCCTCTTTTTTGCCAAACCCGAAGAAGCGCTTGATGCGCTCACAGATCGTTACAGAGCCGGTTTCGATCTTGCACACTTCGGTCTCTTCGAACGCACGGCGCTCGGGCTGCTTTTTCCCTTCGATCACAAAACGGAGTGCATTGAGGCGAATAAACCCTTCGGCATCCTTCTGATCGTACACATCGTCCTCTTCGAAGGTCGAGTGCGCTTCGCTGTAGAGCGAATTGGGCGATGTGCGGCCGACGACGGTGACGTTGCCTTTATAGAGCTTCAGGCGCACCTCGCCGTTGACCTGCTCCTGTGTCTTATCGATGGCAGCCTGAAGCATTTCGCGCTCGGGCGACCACCAGTAACCGTTGTAGATGAGGCTGGCGTAGCGCGGCATCATCTCATCCTTCATGTGAGCCTCTTCGCGGTCGAGGGTGATCGATTCGATGGCGCGGTGGGCTTTGAGCATAATGGTACCGCCGGGGGTTTCGTAGCAGCCGCGCGCCTTCATGCCTACGTATCGGTTCTCGACAATGTCAATGCGGCCGATGCCGTGTTTGTTGCCGTATTCGTTGAGGGTGCGCAGCAGTGTAGCCGGGGAGAGCGTTTCGCCGTTGATGCTCACCGGATCGCCTTTTTCATAGCCGATGGTGATGTATTCGGGTTTGTCGGGTGCCTCTTCGGGCGCATTGGTCCACAGCCACATATCC
>CAZWMZ010000094.1:0-9250 GCA_964634965.1 uncultured Nitratifractor sp.
CTCGCGCCCTTCCCGTTTCGTTTGCAGCAGAAACAAAACGCCACTCACAGCGATCTTTCTCTTTTTCGATCGGCTCGATCGTATCAAAATCGCGCGACCGGATCATCAGGAGCGTCTCCTGTACCACACTCATCTCCAATGTCGCATCCCGACGATAAAAGAGATAGGCGATGCCTGCTTCTCTGGCCTCCAATGCAGCCAGCGCCGTTTGAGACGAAAAAGGCGCACGCACCCATGCATACCCGTTGCCAAGCTCTTCGCGCAATTGTGCATCCACTATGGTGAGTTTGAGCGCAGGCTTTTCGATCGAAAAGAGTGCACGCTGCTCATTGGGTGTGACCGAAAAAAGCTCACTAATCCGCTGTGTATCGCATAGCAAAAGCGTCATATCCGGTGCGGCATGAGGGGTCAATGTTACACGCGGATGGATCGCGCGAGGTGCATCGGTGTAGTGATCGCATATCCACGTGTCGTCTCGATAAGCTGAGGCGTTTGGATCGAACAACGCATGCAGACACTGAGGGCATAATCCTATCGGATATGGATCGCTTGCAAACCGTTCGCATGCATCGGGAACTGTTTCGACCGCCTCGGCATGTACGTTGCCCATAAAGATCGAATGGGGCAGCTCTGCCTCCAGTCGATCGGCAAACGCATGCAACGCTTCGGGGTCATCCATCTTGATCCAGACATCGATCCGATCGGCGGATTGCTGAACACACACAGGTACACCGTGACGATCGGCACTGTGCTGAACAAAGCCGCCCAAATAGCGATAGGGCGCTTTAAACGAGAGAGTCAAATGCAAGGGCATGGCAAACCTTTTGCTTAGGGGTTTTGTTGGGCTGGGTGGCGCGGGGCATTGGGGTTGGAATAAGCTTCGATTACGGCCGAAAGTGGCATGAGATGCGGTCGCGGTTGCGCCTGCACTCCGACACGTGAGAGCTCCTGGAGCGCTTCGTCCACAAATGCATCAAACCGCTCCATCAAACGCGGACTCAGACCGATCGTTACGGTGTCGATATCCTCCGGTACGATCCCGATGATGTGCACGTCGGAGATGTTGCCGTTGAGCGCAGCGATCTCCAGCATCTCGACGATCTCTACTTCGTGAGCCGTCTGTTTGTAACTTCCTAATCCGAGGAGCTCCAGCGCCGGGATATTGAACAGTGTGCCAGGCGGATCCTCATGTGATGTGATCGTATCGAGGATAATCACATAATCGTAATCGATGTAATAGGTCATCAGTTTGAATCCAAGCACGCCTCCATCAACCATCTCGACTTCAGCACCCTCGAATGTATAGTTCTCTGCTAGATAGCGCGATCCATAGACACCGATTCCCTCGTCACGAAACAGAACGGTTCCGGCACCAACAACCGCTATTTTATTTGGTTTGCTCATACGATTTCAGGACTCTTTGACAAACTTCTCGCCACCGAAAACAATATTGATATCACCTTCGCGCCAAAAGATTGTACGCCATACCTGATAATAGATATGAAGCATCGACCATGCGATAATCGCATACATCGTCGCATGGTGTGCCATGCGCACATCCATATAGGTACCGCCCGTAACGGTCACGGTCCAATCCGTAGCCCAATGCAACAGGGCAGGCCACCATGCACCGATCGAACTCATGCCGCTTGCCAAACCGTGTACGTAGAGTTGCAATCCTGTCAACAGCATCCACACCAACAGCAGATGAAAGATCAAGAAAAAGACGGTGTTAAAACTATCAGCATGGGTCGTATCGAAATCTTTTTTGCGATTGAAGGTAAGCAGATTGCGCAGTACTGCAAAAAATTCTCGTATATTCTCCGAGGTGGGCAGAAGTTTTTTGTACGGTTTTTCCAGACGCGAGAAAAAGTACAGATACGCCACCACGATCGAACTGACATCGAAGATGATCGCTGCCATCAGATGGAACCAGCGGTTCCATGCCATGACATATTTGTTGACAGCCGGTTCAGCGATCAAGGTCTGATAGTATGGATGGCCAATATAGAGTCCTGTTATCACGGCAGCCACCATCGACAGAGCGACTACCCAATGATTAAGGCGCATGAACAAGCTCATGCGCTTGATAGGTTTGTATCCCATGATCGCCTCCTTAGATGGTACAACTTGTAGTCACTTTAAATTGACTCAGCTCTTTGCCTTTGGTATCAACAATGTGCACCGCGCAGGCAATACACGGATCAAAACTGTGAACGGTGCGCAGCAGCTCAAGCGGCTCTTCCGGATTGGCCATTTTGGTGCCAATCAGTGATGCTTCATAAGCACCCATGCGCCCTTTGCCATCGCGTGGTGATGCGTTCCAGGTCGAAGGAACAACGGTCTGATAATTGGTGATTTTGCCATCTTTGATCACCACCCAGTGACCCAAACCGCCGCGGGGTGCCTCAGCCATACCATAGCCACGCGCCTCTTTTGAGACTGCTTCAAAATCAAAATCCGTCCATGTCTCCAGATCCCCACTTGCAACATTGGCCGCCAGCTCATCTACCCACTCCATCATAACGTCAGCCATCAGTTCGGTTTCGATGGCACGTGCAGCGGTACGACCAACGGTCGAGAAGATGACACTTGCTGGTGCAGGCTTGCCCAGCTTGAGCGTTTCACCCAGACGAGCCAGGAAGCGTGTAGCATAGCGCGTAATGCGCTCGTCTTTGGCTGCCAGGCCGACGACGATGCGTGCCAGCGGACCAACCTCCATACGGGTATCGTCGTAGAGCGGCGCTTTGATCCATGAATATTTCTCTTCGGTCTTTAGAAATGCCTCTTTGCCCTCTTTGCGCAGGCCAGTGTATTCGGGCACCGTCTCTCCAACAAAGGGGTGGAGTGGCTTATCGCCTTTGTACCACGAATGGGTAACATCTTCGGTGATCTTCTCTTGATCGATCGGAATGAGCTTGCTTAGATCACCGTTGAGTACCACACCACTTGGGAAGAGGTTTTTGGCTTGATAAAAACCTGTATCATCCAGTTTGAAGTCCCCATAGCTCATGAAGTTTTTCAGACCCGCTCCAATCCCGTCGAGTGCCTCGTCGGCATACACCGTTCCTGCCATCAGGACATCCGGCAGGTAGGCGCGCTTGATGAAAGCTCTAAACTTGTTCAGAAGCGATTTGAACTCAGCGATACGTGCAGGGTTCTGGATATCGTTGATGGCGGTAACGCCTCCGACGACAATGCTTTGTGGGTGCGGCATCTTTCCACCAAAAATGGCCATCATCTTAGAAGCTTCCCGTTGCATGTCGAGTG
Organism: uncultured Nitratifractor sp.; assembly: GCA_964634965.1. GTDB lineage: Bacteria > Campylobacterota > Campylobacteria > Campylobacterales > Sulfurovaceae > S017-3. The sequence goes on from CAZWMZ010000094.1 coordinate 3,271, forward strand.
CCTGGAGGTAGTGGGCAACAGCGATGAGGTTCTGTTCGGGTGAGAGTTTATAGTGTGCGTTGCCCCAGTATGCGTTGGCAAACAAGCCCAATCGACCCTGCTTAACAAATGTTCCTAAACGTTCCTGGATGGCAACAAGTTCTCCCTCGCCAACCTGCCAGGGCTGGTCTGTCCATTTGAATGCTTCCTGTGCTGCCAGTTTCGGATCGGCCTTGAGTGCACTGGTGATATCGACCCAATCGAGTGCATGCAGGTGGTAGAAGTGTACAACATGGTCGTGAACATACAGCGACCCCTGAAGCAGGTTGCGCACGATACGAGCATTTTTGGGGATGGTGATCCCAAATGCATGTTCGACCGCTTCGATGCTCCGCTGATAATGCGTTCCGGTACACACCCCGCAGATGCGCATCGCCAGCAACCCCGCATCGCGCGGATCGCGCCCCTGCAAAATGGTTTCGATGCCGCGAAACATCGTCGAGCTGGCATACGCATCCGTCACCACGCCATTTTCATCCACCACCGCCTCGATACGCAAATGTCCCTCGATACGGGTAATGGGATCGACTACAATGTGTTTTTTGCTCATGTTTTCCTCCTTGAGACGTTTAGGCTTTGTTGCCGGCTACGGCACTGATGGCCGCATGGATCCCGATCCCGATCCCCGCAGCAGTCAACAATCCGAGTCCAAACTTATCGACACTTTTTTCGACACCGCCTGTGGGCGCTTTGATATCGGCATCGGCCATGGGGCGCTCATAGGCATACTTGTCCCAGAAATCGGGTTCAGAACAACCAATGCAGCCATGACCTGCTCCAACGGGCCAGTTGGTACCGCTGTTGTATTTGATCACCGAACAGTTGTTGAAGGTCATGGGACCCTTGCAGCCCATCTTGTAGAGACAGAAGTTGTTTTTGGCACCTTCGTCTCCCCACGACTCAACAAACTCGCCGGCATCAAAATGTGCCCGACGCTCGCAGTTGTCGTGAATCCGATATCCGAAGGCAAATTTGGGTCGATTGAGATGATCAAGCTCTGGCACTTGGCCACTCAAAACATAATGCAAAATCGTTCCGGTGATGTTGGCCGGGTTGGCCGGGCATGCCGGAATGTTGATGACAGGCTTGTCGTGGATAAGGTCCTGTACCCCTACTGCATGGGTGGGATTGGGCGAGGCCGCAGGAACCCCACCGAACGTTGCACATGTTCCGACCGCTACCACTGCTGCTGCACTGCCGGCGACCCGCTTGAGGTGCTCTTCAAACGTCTCAGCTCCAGCACCAATGGTACACCATTGAGCACTTGGGCCGGTCGGAATCGCCCCTTCAACAACGCAGAGATATTTGCCGGCAAACGTCTTCATCGCTTCATCCAGATGCGCTTCGGCCTGATGACCAGCTGCAGCCATCAGTGTCTCGTTGAACTCAAGCGAAATGGTCTCCAGGATCAGCTCATCAATGGTAGGTGCATCGGATCGCAAAATCGCTTCGGAGTTTCCGGCACAATCCTGCAGTTCAATCCAGATCACCGGCACACGATTCATCAATTCGGCCGCTTCGGCTACCAAGGGGGTAAACATCGGTGGCAACATCAGCGCAGCCGTAGTAGCACTGACCCATTTCATAAAGTCGCGACGACTCAATCCTTCGCTCTCCAGCAAACCGTCAATGTTGGTACGGTTCGCAGATGGCAACTCTCTGAGCTGCTTGAGCCGCGCTTCCATCTGTCGGTACAGCCTTGCATAGTAGGCATCACCCCGGTTGGTTTCGACTTTGACTCCTTTGGAGCCAAACAGCTGCATCAGCGCATCTCTTCGATCCATTTTCACTCCTTTTCGATTCTCTCATGCCCGACCCGACCTCGCAACGCCAGTCATACGTCTGCAAAGACCGGACACCTCACCGAACGAGCACCTCCCGTCCTGGCATATACCCATTAATCGTATTGCGGAGGCACCCTAACGTTTGACGCTGTGCTTCAGTATACTCAAACCGATCTTAGGAAAAAATGAATATTCATTCAGTTTTTGAAAGGTGTCTCTGCTCGTTACTGAATGGTACAGACCGAACAGACATCAAAAGCATAAAAGACCAGTGCTGCCTCTTCAACGCTTCCGAGTCCCTGCATGGCACGTACTGCGACTCCGGACTCATTGGAGGTGCCCATATGCAGGTTCCATTGCGTCGGAACAATGATCTCGTACCGATCAATCACCCCGTTGTGGATCGACACGGTATGGATCAATGACCCGCGAGCGGCCTCAATCACCCCAACGCCGTGCGCGGTTCGACGCTCAAACGATGCAACCGGTACCCAGGAAGGTTCATGAAGACAGAGGTGTTTCAAAGCCGTGCGCACTGAGACAAGCAATCGTGCCGCTTCATCCATCCGCGCTGCGATACGCACCAGTGTCGCATCGCGATATCGCTGATGCAGGCTGCGGATCAATGGTACCTTGTTGACCATGGCGCGTGCCAAAGGACCGACCTCATATGGACGCTGCCGATAGAGCACACGATTGGCATGACGGTCCGGCGTTTTGGTCTCCTCAACGTAGCGCATCTGTATACCGGTCACAGTTGTAGGAGTGGCCTTGCCCTGTCGGAACAGCTTGTCCTTCCCAAGTACCAGAAAGCGATCATAGCTGCGTCCTTTGCGAGCAAAACCGGCACGCCCAAGCAGCATCAATGCTCGACCCAGATCGCCCGTGAGTGTTTCGAGCTCTCGAGCCTGCTCCAGCGCCAGATAGCGCTCGATCGGTATCCCCAGAACCACCTGCTCCCAAAACCGAATTGCCTCTTCGATCCAGGTCAGTACCCGTGTCCGATCCAGATGAGTCGGATCACAGGTAACACCACCGGGTACCGCATAAGATGCGTGAGGCCATTGTCCAGCAAACACCGCAATCGAGCGGGTTAAAAGTTGAGTGGCGTATGACGCTTTGAGGGCCAGCTCCCGTGCACTGTTCTCTTCGCCGCCGATCTCCTCAAGACGCGGCAATACGGTCAGGTAGAACCATTTGATATGGTTTTGGATCAGCTCCATCCAAAGTGTCAGTTCGCGTATGGTTTTGGCTTTAGAGGTCAAATAGACCGCTTCATCCTCTCCCCCAAGCGCATCTTCCAGTGCCGCAACGGCCGCCATCAGGTGTGCGTGGTTGCAGATACCGCATGTTCGAGGGGTGATCACCAGCGCATCTTGTGGTGGTTTGCCGCGCAAGATCGTCTCGATACCACGGTAGATCCCAAATCCGATATCCACATCGGCGACCACGCCCTCATCCATGCGAATGGCAAGTTGCGCCTCACCCTCAACCCGTTCGATCAACTTGTTAATCGTCATAATCACTCATCCGTTCATGCAGGCGTTTGATCTTAAAGCTCTTGGCAACGCCGGTCAGGCTCAAGTAAGCACGTTTGGATATGCCCAGCGGTACGCGAACCGGTATGCCCATGCGCGTGGGCGTCTCCCAGAGCTGCGCACGGGGAAAATCAGGCTCGGTGCACCCAAAGCATGGTGTACCGACCGTGGTTTTGGAACTCACTTCATTCCAGGGGATGGTGTTGCAGCTTCCGCGTGTGTAAGGCCCCTGACACCCCTGCTCATAAAACATACACCCCTCGCGTTCACCCCAACTGTATCGATCGATTTTCCACTCAAAATATTCGTTACGCACGCAACCGGTGTGAACCGTAGGAGCATACAGATCTCGCGGTCGAAACAACCGATCCCGTGCGATAGGGCGTCCTTCAGCAATCATTCTGAGCACATACCCCAGCCACTCAGGATGAATTGGACATCCCGAGAGCGTGATAAGCCTGGAGCGGATGGCCACCTCTTCAAGATGCAGCGTCTCGTTTGTAAACCCAAAGCCACGTACATGTTCTGGATCGTACTTCGCAAAAAGACCACCAAAACTTGCACAGGTACCTGCTGTAATCACATAACGGGCTTTACGAGCATAAAAAAGTGCTCGCGCATAGACCTCCACTCCCTCTTTGGTGTGTCCGTGCGTACGAAACGCCCCTTCCAACACCAGAACATCACAGGACAGATCGTCGTGCAGCACCTCCGAAAGGGTATGCGTCCCTTCGATCAGCGGATGCCACACAATCGTATAGGGCTGAAGAATGGCAAAGAGTTGCGGATGATTAAAAAACGAGTGGCTGTTGCCGTTGCAGGTGATCCCTTGAAGCCACAGCAAGCGCACACTGTTACCTCAAGGAGCTTTCAAGGCTGCATAGATGTTGTCAGCAATGGCATCGACGTAGTGATCAAGCGATTGGGGCAGCACCCCTTCGCCCTGCAGATACACCATGCCACCCAGGTAACCCATAAAGAGCCCAAAGGCAGAGAAGAAGTCCTGATCGCGTAGTTCGCCCGAAGCAACTCCTTCGTCAAACAGGATCATGATCTCTGTCATAAAACTTCGAACACACACCATCCCCTCGCATCCATCACCAAAAACCTCACGGTGCGACAGATAAACCCGCAAAAAATATTCGATCATTTCGGGCTGGTTTTGTGCGATATCGAAATAGACACGAACTATTTTGTGGATTTTGGTACGCGTATCGATCTCCATCTCGTTGATATGATGAAAATGCTCCCCAAGCACATCGGAAGTGTAGCGAATAATCTCTTGTGCCAGCAGCTCTTTGGATCCAAAGTAGTTGTAAAGGTTTCCCGCGCTCATTCCCAGTGATCGAGCGATATCCGGAATGGTAGTAGCGTGAAAACCTTTGGTCGAAAAGAGCCGCATGGCCGCTTGCAAAATCTGGGTGGTACGTTGCTGTTTGATCTTGGACACAATCATGCTCCACACTAATTATGTTTTATTATAGCAGATATTTCCTGTCATACATTTACATCTCTGCGGTATAATGCCGGACATGAAACCGATACACATTTTGATAGTGCTCATCACTACCGTTACGATCAATGCGGCACGTCTCTCGGTCGTAGTCAGCATTCTGCCCCAAAAGAGCTTTACCGAAGCGATCGGCGGAAAGTGGGTTGATGTGCAGGTGATGGTGCAGCCAGGGCAATCCCCGCATACATACGAGCCCAAACCTGCCCAGATGAAGCAGATCGCACACGCCAAACTCTATCTCGGTATCGGAGTGGAGTTTGAGGGGGTATGGCTGCCCAAATTTCGGGATCTCAATCCTGCTTTGACGATCGTCGATACTGCGCAGGGTATCACCCGTCGTCCCATGCGGGAGAAGCGAGCAGCCCGAAACGGGGCACTCGATCCGCACATCTGGACTACACCGGCCAATGTCCGCATCCTTGCCCGCAATACGCTCGATGCCCTCACACAGGCCGACCCGTCGCACGCTGCCGATTTCAAGGCGCGGTACACCACCTTCGTCGCATCGCTCAATGCACTCGATCGACAACTCCATGCCCTGCTTGACCCGCTCAAAGGCTCATCCTTTATGGTGATGCATCCGACGTGGGGGTATTTTGCCGATGCCTATGGGCTGACGCAGCTGCCCGCCCGTGTCGCTGGCAAGAGCCTCAAACCACGCGATCTGATCGCCCTGATTCGTCAAGCACGCCAACACCACATCCGAGCGCTCTTTGCCCTGCCGGAGTTTTCCGATACGATGGCGCAGGTTCTTGCCAAAGAGCTGAACGTTCCCGTCGTCAAGATCTCTCCCATGGCTTCCGATTGGGCAGAAAATCTCCTGCGGCTGGCGCGCGCGATCGCTCATGCGCAGGAGCATCCATGAGTCCCGTGGCGTCACTGCACGAAGTCGGTTTCGCCTATGATGCAAAACAACCGGTGCTCGAGGGGGTCTCCCTGACAGTCGAAGCGGGTGATTTTCTGGCCATCATCGGCCCAAACGGCGGAGGCAAATCAACCCTGCTGCGCTTGATGCTTGGCCTGCTGACCCCCCAAAAGGGCACGGTACGTCTCTTCGGTCTGCCGCCCGAACAGGCACGCAAGCGGATCGGCTATGTCCCCCAAAA
>CAZWMZ010000095.1:0-3705 GCA_964634965.1 uncultured Nitratifractor sp.
TCATCATCGAGATCGAGCACATCTTCGATCCCGTCACTATCCAAATCCGCCGCCGACATTACCGTCGGCAGAGCGAACACCAATCCCATGACCAGCATCCATTTTGTAAACCATTTAAAAAAGTGCATTTTCGCCTCCAAAATATTCTTTTGTTTCTGCAGACTGTTGATGTGAATCTGTGAGCCAGGAGAGATAAGGTGGGCATCTGAGGACAAAGCGCAACTGACCCATCGAGCAGACTCATACGATCAACAGTATGCAACCCGGCTGTCTCCCGAGAGGAGACCCGTGGCTTTCCGTCCCTGCCTCGCGACAGGTTTGGCCCGATAAGAAAGCTCGCTTCGTGGAAGCAAGTTCTGTACTTGGAATGATAAGAAATTTTTGTCAACTTTTTGTCAATAAACACCAATTTTTAATACGGTGCTTTTCTATGATGCTCTTGGTAAATGCCCAAATTATGGGCATCTTGAAAAAAGTCAAAACTACAACTAATCGCTCAAAAAACAGGGGAAATTTCGGCAAAATCCCCTCAGGAGATCCCAAGAAAAAAGAGAGTACTATTTTATTGACTGACGGTCAGTCAAGAAAAAGGAGTCGCTGTGCCAATCATCGTGGACAAAGAACAAAAACGGCGGGATATCGCCTTGGCGTGTCGCGATCTGTTGCTCGAAGAGGGGATCGAAAAGCTCACCGTTTCGCAGATCGCGCGCACTGCCGGCGTGGGCAAAGGGACGATCTATGAGTATTTTGCCAACAAAGAGGATATTGTCTTTGAGATCATTACCTCGTTTATCGACAAATACCACCAGGATCTCACAGCGTTGATCGAGGCCTCTCTGCCGACGCGCAAAAAGCTCTTTACGATTTTTTATACGCTGTTCGGATCATCTCAGGGGCAAAAGCATTTGGAGCTCTACAAAGAGTTTCTTGCGATCTCTTTGACACGCAAAGACCCTGAGATGTTGCATTTTGGAGCCCAGGCACGCGCAAAATTCCTCTCGATCGTTGATGCAATCCTGAGGCAGGGTGTCCAAAACGGTGAGCTCGAAGCGCGGTTTGCCGATGCGGGTGAGTCGCTGATGATTTTCAACAGCGGGCTGATGCTCGATTCGCGGTTGGAAAACTTCGATGTGCACTTGCACCTCGAACAGCTTCTGGATATACTGTTTGGCACAAACGGAGGAGAAACGACATGAAAAAGATACTTCTTCTGGTTTGGTTGCCGTGGGCGGTGTATGGTGGGGGCGTGAGCCTCAAGAGCCTGATCGTCCATGCCGAACGCAACGGCGCAAACCGGGCTAAAATGCTCGGCGTACAAGCAGCCAATGCGGCGATCGAAGCCGCACGGAGCGGATACGCGCCGACACTCGATATCGGAGTGAGCTATCGGCACACTTCGCCCAAGACCATGCAATCACCGGGCACAGTGGGAACGGCGTTTGTCAAAGCGGGTATGAACCTTTTTGACGGCGGGCGACGCGGCGCGCAGATCGAAGCCAAACAGTACGAATCCCAGGCCGCAGCGTATGAGCAGCAGGCGTTTGCACGCAGCACGGCGCTTTCGGTGATCCGCAAGTATTTTACCCTCAAATCGATCCGCGCCAATCTCAACGCGCTCAACGGGCGCGACAAAGAGCTCAAAGCCCAGATCGATCGGATCGAAAAGCTGCACAAAGCGGGCATGACCACCGCCGCGACGGTCGATCAGCTACGCTCAGCCTACGAGGCGAACCGCTACTCAATCGAAAACACCCGCCTTGCGCTTGAGCGCAGCCGCGAAGAGCTTTCGCTGCTCAGCGGCCTGAAAGTGCATCGCCTGCGACGCAACTACCTCGTCGAGCCGCGCAAGGTAGCGTTTCGAGCGCTCGGATCGATCCGCGCCATGCAGGCCAAAGCCCGCGCCATCGGTCGCGATGCCGATGCGATCATCGCAACCCGCGCGCCTCAGGTAAACCTGAACTACACCTATACGCACATGGAATACAACGACCTGGCTCCCGGCGTACCGCCGGCATCGCTGCCCGATCACCAGCATACGCTGCAACTGAGTGCCGGCATGCGGCTCTACGACGGCGGAGCAGTCGCGCACCAGAGCGAAGCGGTACGCTATCGCCAGCTCGCACTGCAAGCCCAGGCAGCCCACGCACTCAAAGAGCAGCAGATGAACGCACGCCTGGCGCGCAAGCAGCTGCAGACCACCCGCGCCCAGATACGCAGCGCACGGAGCGCACTTCACGCAGCGCGCAGCCACTACAACACCGTACGCAAGCAGTTCGAGGCCGGCCTGGTCGATCAGGTGACGTTCCTCGATGCCCTGACACGGCTCAATCAGGCCGAGGCACGCTATCAGGCGACACGCTACACCTATGAGATCCACAAAGCGGTCTACTATTTTTACAACGGGCACGACCCCAAAAGGTATGTACGATGACGACGACAACACTGCGCACGATATGGATGATTTGGATTGGATTGGTCTGGAGCCTTGCGGCTGGAGAGAGCGGCATCTATGCAACCTTTACGGTGCAGGCACAGCGTCAGGCCGATCTGGCTTTGGGGATGAGCGGTATCGTCAAGACCCTCAACGTCGATGCAGGCGACAGGGTACGCAAGGGTACGGTATTGGCGACACTCGAAAACGACGACCTCAAAGCGGCCTACGACGCAGCGGCACTGGCCGAGGAGTACGCCCGCAAAGACTACGAGCGGATCCAGCAGGTGCGCGAGGTGAGCGACCAGGCACGCATCGACGGCGTGACGTTTAAGTACCGCAACGCCCAGGTGCAAAAAGCGCGCGCCAAAGCTCTCTACGACAAAACGATCCTCAAAGCCCCCTTTGACGGCACCATCGCCGCACGCAACCTCGAGGTAGGCGATGCTTTCTCGGCGATGCGACCGGTATCGTTCTATCGACTGCAGAGTACCCATACGCGCAAGCTGATCCTGTCGTTTGATCAAAAATACTGGAAACAGGTGCGCCCGGGGATGACCTTTGTCTATACCGTTGACGGCGATCCGGCATCGTACCGAGGAAAGATCGTCCGCGTCTATCCCGCTGCCAATACCCGCAACCGCAAAATGCAGGCCGAGGTGCCGGCTCGTGACATTCCGGTGGGGCTCTACGGTGAAGGACATATCCTCCTCGATGCCCCCGCTCAATCGGCCGAACAGTAAGGGTGGCTCATGTATAAACTAGCGATCAACCGACCCATTGCCACCCTGATGTATGTGCTGACCCTTGCGCTGTTTGGGTGGATGAGTTTTGTCAATATGCCCTCGGCACTGTTCCCGAAGGTCGATTTTCCGATGGTGACAGTACTGACGGTCTATCCGGGTGCCGAGTCGGCAACGGTCGAGTCGCAGATTACCGACAAGATCGAAGAGGCGATCTCTCAGATCGGCGGTGTGGATATGATCACCTCGACCAGCGGCAACGGCGTCAGCCGTGTTTTGATCAAATTTTCGATGGAACGCGACGTCGACGAAGCGGCCAACGACGTACGTGACAAGGTCTCGGCCGTACGCCTGCCCCGCGACGCCCGCAAACCGCTGGTGAGCAAGCTTGACGTCGGGGGCGGCTCGGTGGTCAATCTGTTTATCACCGCCCGCAACGACTCGATCAAAAACCTCATGCTTTTTGTCGATCAAAAGATCAAGCCCGCCCTTCAAAAACTCAGCGGCGTAGGCTCAGTCGGCGTGATCGGG
>CAZWMZ010000096.1:0-2845 GCA_964634965.1 uncultured Nitratifractor sp.
CCTTTTGGTTCGTGATCAATGGAAGCGCCCCGTCCGTTCCTGGAGGCACTGCAGCAGGAGAGTCGTGTTGGTGTACGACATTTTCTGAAACACCACCCCATGGACCTCAACAGTGTCGATGTCGTCTGCGAGATTGGCGATGCTGACGATCCCGATACGATGCCGCTGCTCTTTTGGGTCATCGCAACAGGGATTTCAGACGAGATGATTGCGGAGCTGGTTGCACACGGTATGCGTTTGGATCGTCTCACGCGTGAAGGACTCGGAGCGATCGATGTGGCGATCAAACACCGACGTAAATCGGTGGTTGCCCTCTGTGTGAAACAGGGGATCGACCCCCGCATCAGCCGACGGCGCAGTGGCATGACACCGTTGATGGTGGCAGCAAGCTTTGGTGATCAGGAGATGGTCGAATATCTGCTGGAGTTTGGCGTGCCGATCGATGCGGTGGATTCTCGGGGGATGGATGCTGCCGGATATGCCCGCATGTTGGGGCATACGGCGATGCAAAAATTTCTGGAAAATAGAGCCTTCATGACACAAAAAGAGAAACAAGGAGCGTAAACAAAGGAAGAGAACTCTTTTTGTGATCGCGCAACAAACAAAAACAAGGATCCGAAGGTCAAGCCCAACCTTTCGGTATCAACAGTATAACTTCTGGTCATTAATCATGGGCAAACGATTCGTTAACGATACATTAACCGATGTGCAACACTCAGGCAATTAACAATAAGCAAGGAGAGACAATGGAGGAGGTGTTGTGTGGCATCGACGAAGCGGGTCGCGGGCCGCTGGCGGGGCCGCTGGTCATCGCCGGCGTGATACTCCAGTCGCCCATCGCGGGGCTGGATGACTCCAAAAAGCTGACTGCGAAACGCCGCGAAACCCTCTACCCCCTCATCCTCAAGCAGAGCCGATACCGTATCGTTAGTTTTTCGGCCGAGCAGATCGATCGCGATGGTCTTTCGGCGTGTTTACGAGAGGGATTGATGGAGCTTAAGGGCTTTTTTGGCGACGGAGTGGCGTATCTGTATGATGGCAACACGGCATTTGGGGTCGACGATGTGCGCACACTCATCAAAGCCGATGCGCAGATTCCCGAAGTGGCAGCAGCGAGCATTCTCGCCAAAGTCACCCGCGATCGCGCGATGATCGAAGCAGCCCGTCGCTACCCCCAGTACGGCTTTGAGCGCCACAAAGGCTACGGCACCCGCGACCACATCGACGCCATCCTCACCCACGGACGCTGCGCGATTCATCGCAAGAGCTTTCGCATTAAACGGGTCGATGAACCGACCCTGTTTTGATGCCGTCACCTTCGTCGAAAACAGCATCGGGCGCTGTCTGCGTTGTTTCCGTTGGCGACAATCCCCTGTACCGGTGCATGGAAGAAGAGGATCGTTCCCTGGGTTACTTTGTGTGAAAAAGGGGCATGGGGAGTTGCGGCAACAGCTCGTTTCAACTCTATCTGTATCGCATTCGACTATAATGAGCGCACACCTTATCCCAGTGTTCAAAGTGAGCCTTCATGCCATATCCTGATTTTCCAACCGATTGTACCTCTGCCCTTTGTCGTCATCTGAACCCTGAGCTCTACGAAGAGCTCTCAAAGCGTCGGAGTCGTTACGGATTTACCCTTGACGATCTGATTCGCTCAGGAGTAGAAAATCCTGACAGCTCCATTGGTCTCTATGCCGGTGATGAGGAGAGCTATGAGGTTTTTGCTCCTCTCCTTGATCCTGTCATTCTGGAGTATCACCGTTTTGACCCGGACAAAGAGCATCATGTCAGCGATATGGATCCCGCGCATCTGATGATCAACCACCCCGATCCCGAGAATGCGCACATCCTCTCGACCCGGATTCGTGTCGGACGCAATCTCCACTGTTTCCCCTTTGGGCCCGGCCTGGCACAGCGGGAGCGACGCATCGTCGAGTGTCTCGTCTCGGAAGCACTCAAAGGATTGGAGGGTGAACTCTCTGGAAACTACTTTCCGCTACAGGGGATGGATGGCGCGACCCGGCGTCAACTGATCGAAAACCATTTTCTTTTTAAAGAGGGGGATCGCTTTCTGGAGAGTGCCGGACTCAATCGAGACTGGCCCGAAGGACGCGGCATCTATCACAACAATGACAAAACCTTCCTGGTCTGGGTCAATGAGGAGGATCAGTTGCGCATCATCAGCATGGAGCCCGGTGGTGATATCGTCCGGGTATTCAGCCGTCTCAGCCGGGCCGTTGCCGAGCTGGAGCGCAAACTTACGTTTGCCTTCAGCGAACGACTGGGCTATCTCACCAGCTGCCCCACCAATCTTGGCACCGCCATGCGTGCCAGCGTCCATATCCGCCTCCCGAAACTTGGGGAACGGATGGAAGAGTTTCGAGCTCTCTGTGACCGCCATGACCTCCAGATACGGGGGATTCATGGTGAACACAGTGCGAGCGAAGGGGGCGTCTATGATATCAGCAATCGCCGTCGCCTGGGGATCACCGAAGTCGAAGCAGTCCGACAGATGGCCGTGGGCGTCCACGAGCTCATCGAACACGAAAAGCACCTCTGATCCGCGCACGCTCCCGTTGCAAAACCGCAAGATGGGAGCGGGAGGCTAGAGGCTGTTGTTATCTGCGGTAGGAGAGTTCTACGCCGATCCATTGTTGCAGATAGGCGCGCGCTTTTTTGACAGCGTCGCGCTGTTTGGGGTGATAATCCCAAAGTCGGGTTTTGTCCAGACGTTTTTTGAGCAGGTGTTTAAAACGCTCGTTTTCCTGATACGCCAAAAACTGAGCCTCCTCTTCGGGGTCCATGTCGAGTGCGCGGATGGCCTCCCGGTAACGCTCCAGTGTCG
>CAZWMZ010000097.1:0-4993 GCA_964634965.1 uncultured Nitratifractor sp.
TGGCGCGTAAAGGTACGCAAATTGCGCAGGAGCGTCAGGTTGTGCTCCAGCGTTTTGCCAAACCCTATCCCCGGATCGAGAAGAATACGTTCACGCACCAATCCTGCCGCTTCGCATGCAGCGATTCGTTCAGCAAAAAAGGCATCGACCTCGGCAGTCACATCTGTGTAGTGCGGATCGTTTTGCATCGTCTGGGGGGTGCCTTGCATGTGCATGATGCAGTAGGACGCCTCATGCTCGACGGCCAGAGCGATCAGCTCAGGATCGCGTGCGCCGGTAATGTCGTTGACCAGCCCAAAACCGCTGCGCAGCGCGTAGGCGACCACAGAGGGCGCATAGCTGTCGATGCTGAAGAGAGCCTTTTTATGCAGCTGTCGCTCCCGAACCGCATCGCAGATGGGACGCACGCGCTCCAGCTCCGCTTCGGGCGAGACCGCCGCCGCACCCGGACGGGAAGAGACCGCACCGATGTCGATGATGTGGGCTCCCTGGTCGATCATCGTTTCGATACGCTCCACCGCCGCATCGGCGACAAAACGGCTGCCGGCATAAAAGCTGTCTTCGTTGGCATTGATCACACCCATGATACGCACCGGATAGGCGGGTGCTGGACGCAGGGTCGATAAAAAGCGCGCGACCTCTTTGAGTCCAAAGGGCTGAGTGCGCTCTTTGTCGGCAAGGTGCTGGATCTGTCGGGGTGTGGCGATCAGGAGCGCATCGACACGATCATGCTCACAGGTGATGACGCCGCCAGGAACCGCCAAATCAGCCCCGATACTGAGGGCATCCTGTTTGAGAATGTTGGCCGCAGGAGTGCGCAAACCGCCGATATGAATCCAGAGCATTTCGGCTTTGTCTGCCATGATGGCGATACCGCCACGGTGTACATCGTAGCGCTCCAATACTGCTCTGGGGTCGCCGGCAGTATCGAGAAGATAGAGTTGCATCTCAAACTCCTTTGGGAAATGCAGAGTGTGTCGATCGGCTGTGCGCACCTGCACTCTTGTGTTTGCGCGCCAGCAGTTTGAGCAGCACACCGGTGAGGACAAACGGAGGCGGCGAGCCGCGATCGAGCGCCAGCCGACTGTCGCGAAACAGATCGAGCGTACGTGTATCCAGATCGTAGCGTCCTGAACGGATCGCCTCGGTAGCGATCTGCTCCAGCAGCACTTTGGCGGTCGCGGCATCGGTGCGCTTGTTCGCCTGCACAAACGCATAGACACTGGCCAGATCCAGATGCTGAATGGATGGCAGATCCACCGTCTGCTCCGCATGCTCATCGAGTACCACAATGGGCAGCCGAGAGCGGATGGTCGGCAAAACCGTCGATTTTTTGGGAAGCATGAGGATAAAATCAGTCTTGTCAGGTGGCTCCTCGATGATCTTGAGCAGCTTGTTCTGTACTACCGGACTGAAGTGCTCCGCCGCCAGGATAATGATCGTCCGTTCGTAGCTGGCCAGATAGGCCTTTTCGATCGCCTCCTGGGCATCATCGACGACAAAATTGCCCTCCCGGACGATCGGCACAAATCGCTCGTTGTCGTGGGCCAGGGTACGCAACTGCTGGATCGTCTCTTCAAAGCGCGAAGTGATGATGACCTGGCTCTGGAGTTGCATCAGCTCAATTCGACCTGTCCATACAGAGTCGCCTCGATGCTTTTGTCAAACAACCGATAGAGTTGCAACATTTTGATATCCAGCAAAGGATCGCTCTGGCGCAGGATAAAGTTGCCCGACATCGGCTCATCGACCAGCCAGGCAAAGTTGTTTTCCCGATGGTGCACCAGCTTGGCGTAGGGATGCACCCCTTCGCCAACATACCAGATCAGATACCCCTGCGGATACGAAATATCCAGCATATCTTCGAGCAATACCATATGCTCGTTGGTCTCAATTGCCTGCAGATCAGCAAAAAGCGACCGCATACTGTAGACCGGCAAAAACGGACGTTTTTTGGCTGGGTCGTTGATGGCATTGAGGATATAGTGCTCCAGCCAGCGCCGTTTAGGATCGGTCAGCACCATAACCGTTTGGCCTTCGGCGATGCGCTGGACGACGCTCTGGACGATCGGTACCCAGTCATACCGGTACTCCTCCATCCAGCTGAAATCGGAGGTCTCCTCCCGAATCGCCGTCAGGGTCCACTCCAACAGCGTCGGCATTATCGATCCAGTTCGTACGCTTCGTGCAATACGCGTACGGCCAGCTCACCGTACTTCTCATCGATCACCATCGAGACTTTGATCTCGGAGGTGGAGATCATTTCGATGTTGATCCCATTGTCCGCCAGCGCAGAAAAGGCTCGTGCGGCGATGCCGCTGTGCGACTGCATCCCCACGCCGACGACGGAGACCTTGCAGATGTGGTTGTCGTAGTCGGCGCTGCCGATATCGTGATCGAACGATTCGATCGCACGCTGCGCCTGATCCAGCTCGCTCTGGGGCACGGTAAAGCCCAGATTGGTCGTGCCATCGGCGCTGGCATTTTGGATGATCATATCGACATTGATCTGCTCTTCGGCCAGACGGTTGAAGATCTCGGCGGCTACGCCGGGACGGTCGGCAACATCGCGCAGCGAAACCCGCGCTTGATTGGTATCCAGTGCGATTCCGCTGACAAGTACGGCTTCCATGGTTTCTCCCTCCTCGGTAATGATGGTTCCTTTGTTGTCGTTAAAGCTGCTGCGCGCGACGATCGTGACGCCCATCTTTTTGGCCAGCTCTACCGAGCGGCTCTGCAGGACTTTGGCGCCCAGACTGGCGAGCTCAAGCATTTCGTCGTAGGAGATGCGATCGAGTTTGCGTGCCCGCGGCTCGATGCGCGGATCGGTGGTATAGATCCCATCCACATCGCTGTAGATTTCGCACGCATCGGCTCCCAGCGCTCCGGCGATGGCCACCGCGCTCAGATCGCTGCCGCCCCGTCCGAGAGTCGTGACATTGCCGTGCGCATCGACCCCCTGAAAACCGGCGACGATGACGATCTTACCCGCAGCGATGTGCTGACGCATCGCCTCGGTATTGATCTCCTCGATGCGGGCAAACATATGGGTATCGTCCGTACGAATCCCCGCCTGACGCCCGGTCATCGCTACGGCCGGATACCCCATCTCCTGCAGCGCAATCGCCAGCAGCGATGCCGTCACCCGCTCACCCGAACTGAGCAGGATATCCATCTCACGCTTGGAGGGATGGCTCGAAAAGTGATGAGCATAGTCGATGAGTTTGTTGGTCTCTCCGCTCATGGCCGAGACGACGACGACCAGATCGTTCCCTGCATCTCTTGCCGAAGCGATCCGCTGGGCGACATTGGCAATCCGCTCGAGATCACCGACGCTTGTCCCCCCATATTTTTGTACGATCAGCATGCTACAATTGTCCTTTGCGTTTAAAATACTCAATCACCTTGCGATACGAGGGGCGCTTAAAAAATGTCACCCGCCGAAACAGCTCATGATAGGTTACCAGTTTGTACTCTTCAAATTCCGGTACGGTATGGGCAGTCAAGTCGATCTTGGCATCGTCCGAGAGCCGGACAAGGAAGTAGCGTTGGCGCTGGCCTCTGTACGGATACTTTTTGACCCCTTTGTTTTTGGGAAAATCGTACTGGATCCACTCAGGATACTCCCCCAGGATCTCCACCTCATCGGTGCCAATCTCTTCGCGCAATTCACGCAACAGCGCCTCCTGAGGTGTTTCATGCGTATCAATTCCGCCCTGCGGAAATTGCCAGCCGCGCCGCATACCGGTCCGGCGAGCAATCACAAAACGGCGCGTCTGTTCGTAGTCGGAAGAGAGGACAATAGCGGCAACATTCGGGCGATACCCAGTATACTCATTCATGTCGTCTCTTTCTGGGGCTCCTGACAACCATCAGGATCTCCCTCCATAAATTTGGATAAGATTTTACCCGAATCCGGGTTATATCCTTTTGAAAGGGAGGTCTGCATGCTGCTCTATCTGCACATACCCTACTGCGCCTCCAAATGCCCCTACTGCGCCTTCAACTCCTTTGCCGGTCGTCACGATGCAGCGAAGTACATGGTGGCACTGCGGCAACAGCTCGTCTATGAGCTGGAGCGCTTCGGTGCGACGGCCGGTTCGATCGAGACCCTCTATATCGGCGGAGGTACACCCAGCACCGTCGCCCCCGAACACTATGCGCCTGTGCTCGATACCGTGCGCCCCTGGCTGCGTGATGGAGCCGAAATCACCGCCGAAGCCAATCCCAATTCGGCCACATCCGACTGGCTGCGCGGGATGCACGATCTGGGGGTCAATCGCCTCAGTTTTGGGGTGCAGAGTTTCGATCCGGCCAAGCTCAAAACCCTCGGACGCACCCACACCCCCAAAGCAGCCATTCGCGCCATTCGCACCGCCGCCGAGATCGGCTACGCACACCTCTCGCTCGATCTGATCTACAACGTCGCAGGCGACACCGAAGCTCAGCTTAAACGCGACATCGATACAGCCATGTCGCTGCCGATCGATCACCTCTCGGCCTACGAATTGACCCTCGAGGCCAACACCCCGTTTGCTGCCACTCCCCATCTACGACAAGAGAACGACACGCTCGCCTTTTTCGTCGCCGACACGATCCAGGCACACGGCTTCGAACACTACGAGATCTCCAACTTCGGCATGCACCCAAGCCAACACAACCTCGGCTACTGGCAACTGCACAACTACATCGGAGCAGGCGCAGGCGCAGTGGGCTTTAGGGGTCTGACCTCAAATGATTCGTCGCGAAGCGATGAATCGTTTGCGGGTCTGACTCCCTTTGAATTGACCTCATTGACGGAGTATGGAATACGGAGTACGGAGTACGGAACCACACACCTCGCCACCCGCTACTACCCCCAAACCAATATCGATGCCTACATCCAAAATCCGCTCGCCATCCGCGAAGAGCATCTTGCTGCCGACGACCTGCTCACAGAACGCATCTTCCTCGGACTGCGCAGCCGCGTCGGCATCGAGCGACGCATCCTGCC
>CAZWMZ010000098.1:0-3741 GCA_964634965.1 uncultured Nitratifractor sp.
AAAGATATATGCTGTCCCTTCGATCACGTCCACTTCGACGGTGTCGATGTCGAAGCAGGTGGTGCGCATGAGGCGCTTGAGCTCCTCTTCGATCTCATGGCTCAAGGCTCGATCATTTGAGGCAGCGATTTTGAAATCGCCTCCGATGTTCTCCTCGGCAAAAAAACCGTCAACGATTTCGTTGGCGCTGTCGGGAGTCGATACGGCCTCAACCGACGAGGAGGCTTCCGGACGCGGCGAAGGCGCGACGGGATCAGGAGAACTCTCCGGACTGGGTTCCTCCGCAGGGCGCACAGGTGCCTTCTGGCGCCGTGCCGGTGCCCGATCGGGAGTTGGGCGGGATGCCGAGGGGGTCGAGCGTTTGCAGTCGGCGACGATGACCGCGTGCTTTGCGCCCAGTCCCAGTAATCCTTTGGAGGGGTGCTGTACGATCTCATACTCCAGATCGGTCACGGAGCATTGAAAATACTCCGCTGCTTTTGCGTATGCTTCTTCCAGTGTTTTGGCCTCGATGGTTTTCATAATAAATCCTTTGAGTTATTCGGCCTGTTGTGCCTTTTGTTGAGCCTTGTGCTTCTCATAGGCTCGGTTGATAATGTATTGCTGCAGAATGCTCAGCAGGTTGTTGGTCAGCCAGTAGAGTACCAATCCTGCCGGGAAGGTCAAGAAGAAAAAGGTCATGATGACCGGGAACCACTGAAAAATCTTCTGCTGCATCGGATCGGTCATGGTTGTTGGCTGGATCTTCTGCATCAGCCACATGCTGACTCCCATCAGAATCGGCAGCACATAGTAGGGGTCTTTGTCGGCGAGATTGGTGATCCAGCCGATCCACGGGGCGCCTTGCAGCTCATCGGCATTCAGAAGAACCCGATAGAGTGCAAAAAAGACCGGGATCTGCAACAGCATCGGCAGACAGCCGCCCATGGGGTTGGCATTGTGCTTTTTGTACAGCTCCATCATCTGCATGTTGAGCTTGGCCGGATCATCCTTGTAGCGCTCTTTGAGATCCTTCATCTTCGGGGCGAGATCTTTGAGCTTTTGCATCGACATCATCCCTTTGTAGGAGAGCGGGAAGAGCACCAGCTTGACCAGCAACGTAAAGAGCACAATGGCCCACCCCCAGTTGCCAACATAATCGTGGATCCAGACCATGACTTTGAAAAACGGTCGTGCCAAAAAGGTAAACCATCCAAACTCAATTGCATCGGTCAACTGCGGATGCAGGTGTTGGAGGGTTCGATACTCTTTGGGGCCGAGATAACCGTGCAGCTCTATCGTTCCTTTGACAGCCACAAAACCGAGAGGGTCACCGCCCTTCTCGACCGTCAGTGTCGCCGACATGGGCGGCTCAAATCGATAAAAGAGGCTGGCCGTATAACGATCAAATGCCGACACAATCGTCGCATCGGCAATCGCAACACTCTCTTCGGCCTTGCCATCCTCGACCGTGGTAATCACGCCGTGTGCATCCCGTATCAGCGCACCACGAACCAGGAGATAGCGCGCATGATCGGCTTCGGGGCGATGGCCCGGTGTGATGAAGAGGTCGACTGGCTTGTCGGTGCGCACCGACAAATCATAGTGCCCGTCGGGATGGATTGTCAGATGCTTCACAACCGTCACCCCCTCAAGCTCCTGGGTCAAGGTCAACTCCACCGGTGCATCCTGAATCGTCAACTCCGCCGATGTCGCACGACAGGATTGTTTGAAGGCCTGCGCATTGAGGGCCGGATCGACAAATCGAATCTCCAGCGGACGCACCCGGCTCGGATCAAGCAGCTCAAGAGGTTGCCCTTCGGGGGTCTGGTATTTAGGCTCCAGCAGCTGCGCACTGGCAATGCGGCCCAGTCGATCAATGCGCCAGACGAAATGGGGAGCGCGAATCGTAACAAGCGCATCCACTCGCACCGTTGAAGTGTTTGCCTCGCTGCGCACCGGTGCCGTCGGGGAAGCCTGAGGCGTCTGAGGCATCGAGGACGATGCAGCAGGTGCCGGGGCAGCATGAGACGGAGCCGATGCAGTCGCCTGTGCCTGGGTGGCCTGGGTGGCATTGCGATCCGTTTGCGGCGATTGCTGTGGGAAAAAGTAACTAAACCCAAACAGAATGGCGAACGAGAGGACAAGAGCCAGAATCAGGCGTTGGTTGAGGTCGTGTTGTTCCAAGTTGAAAATCCCTTTGCTGTCTGAATTCGATGGAGCGAAGCAAACCGACTGGTTCGACTCGCGCCTAACCGTGATGCCTTCGGGCGATCCCGATCCGCTCAAGCGCCTGAGCGGCGGCCGCAACGACGGCCGCAAAGTCCGCGGTCACAATGGCCGGCTTGGCTACCCAGATAAATTGTCCCGATAGCTCCCGATCCATCAGGGTTAAAAAGAGCGCGCGCATTCGCCGTTTGGCGCGATTGCGCTGGACGGCTTTGCCCACCTTTTTGCCGGCGACAAATCCGACACCGTTTTCGGCGCTTTTACGATAGAAGAGTACGAAAAAGGGCGTATGCCATGTCCGGGTTGGGCGCCGATAGACCGCCTGAAATTCGCGGGCATCGCTCAACCGCCGAAAATGTTTTATGCGGCCAATCGCTTCCGTCCTTTGGCTCGGCGAGCATTGATGATCTTGCGGCCGTTTTTGGTCTTCATGCGTGCCCGAAATCCGTGCGTTCGCTTGCGAGGAGTGTTGTGGGGCTGGTAGGTTCGTTTCATGCGTTAATTCCTTTGGATAATTGATCGTTAGAACACAATGATATTGGTCTGTTCTAATATGGGTCGCAATGGTATCCAAAAGGGACTTAAATGCCCCTAAACCGGCCGCGTTTCACCGTGGCCATAGATCTTGTATTTGTAGGTGGTCAACTCGTTGATCCCCATGGGACCGCGGGCGTGAAGACGGTTGGTTGAGATCCCCACTTCGGCACCAAACCCAAACTCCCCTCCGTCGGTAAATTGTGTGCTGGCATTGAGGTAGGCGCATGCCGAATCGACCGCATCCAAAAACGTTTCGGCCGTAGTGTAATTCTCGGTAATGATCGCATCGCTGTGACCCGATCCGTGACGGGCGATGTGCTCCGTCGCTGCCTCCGCGCCATCAACGAATTTGATCGAGAGGATGTTGTCGAGATATTCGGTATCCCAATCCTCCTCTGTTGCCGGTGCAACATCGATGATCCTGCGTGTCGCTTCGCACCCGCGCAGTTGCGTTCCTTTGGCCGCAAACGCCTCCTGCAATCGAGGCAGCAGTGTTTCGGCCACGGCCGCGTCGATCAGCAGCGTCTCCATGGCTCCGCAGATACCCGGACGTCGGGTTTTGGCGTTGAGGCTGACGTCGATTGCCTTGGTCGGATCGGCATCTTTGTCGATGTAGGTGTGGCACAATCCCTTGTCGTGTTTGACCACCGGCACGGTAGCATTTTGAGAGACATAGCGAATGAGTGCTTCACCTCCACGGGGGATGATCAGATCGACCCAGGCATCTTGTCGTATCAGCTCCGCTACGCCTTCGCGACTGCTGTCAGGCAGCAGCGCAATCGCCTCGCGAGGCAGGTCGTGCGAGGCGAGAACCGACTGAAGGATCCCGGCAATGGCGCGATTGGAGTGTTCGGCCTCTTTTCCTCCCTTGAGGATCGCGACATTGCCGCTCTTGAAGCAGAGCGCACCCACATCGGCGGTCACGTTGGGACGCGATTCGTAGATGACGCCGATCACGCCAATGGGTACGGTGACTTTTTCGACCCGAAAGCCAGC
>CAZWMZ010000099.1:0-2547 GCA_964634965.1 uncultured Nitratifractor sp.
AGGATGGCGACGTGGAGCTGTTTCATTCGACGATCTCGATGGTGTAGTCTTCGATGACGGTGTTGGCCAGAAGCGTTTCGGTCATCTCGGTGACTGCTTTTCGTGCGGCACTGGCATCGTCAGCATCGAGCTGCAAAACGATCTGTTTACCGATGCGCACATCGTGCACGCCGGCAAAACCCAGCGATTCGAGGGCGTGATGGGTCGCTTTGCCCTGAGGATCGAGGACTCCCTCTTTGAGATAGACATTTACAATCGCTTTCATGCAAGTTCCTTAACGGTTTTGGAGGCGCTCAAGCACCTGTGCGTAGGCTTCGGTGAGGCCGCCGAGGCCTTGACGGAAGCGGTCTTTGTCGAGCTTTTCGTTGGTCTGGGCATCCCACAGACGGAAATTGTCGGGACTAAGTTCGTCGATGAGGATAATGGTGCCATTATCATCGCGGCCAAATTCGAGCTTGAAATCGACCAGTTTGATTCCCAGCTCGGCAAAGAGCTCACTGAGGATGGTGTTGATACGGCGAGCCTGGTAGCGGATATACTCCAGCTCGCTTGTGTCGTTGACCAGCCCGAGGATCAGGCAGTGCTGGTCGTTGAGCTTCGGATCACCCAGTTCGTCGTTTTTGTAGTCAAACTCCACCAGCGTAAACGGGAGCACCGTGCCATCCTCGATGCCGAGATTGCGACTCAGACTCCCAGTAGCGATGTTGCGCACGATCACCTCGATGTGGATCACGTCGGCGCGCTTGTGCAGCATGTGACGCTCATCGATTGTCTCGACGAAGTGGGTGGGGATGCCTTTGGCATTGAGGTAGCGGAAGAGCTCGGCGGAGATGGCGTTGTTGAGTGCGCCTTTGCCTGCTTCGCTTGATCTTTTTTCGCCGTTAAAAGCCGTCAGGGCATCTTTGAACTCCGAGATGAGCAGCGTGGGGTCTTCGGTCTTCCAGATCTTTTTGGCTTTGCCTTCGTAGAGCAGTTCGGTCGGGGTCATGAGGCAGCTCCCCGGGTGATGATGAGGGCCTTGAGGATATCAATGGCCTCTTTGAGCTGGGCGTCGTCGTAGAGCTCCTCCTCGTCGATGTGGTGCTTTTTGGTGGCGTTGGAGTCGGCACTGGCGTTGGTCTCTTGTGTGCGGGTTGTGTTGCTGTCTATTTTGGCCAGTTCGCTTTTGAGGTGCTGTTTGAGGTCGCGTTCTTTGAGTGAGAAGGTGTCGTTGTCGTCACGGCTTACTTTGCCAGGGTGAACGATCACGTCGGGAGTGACCCCTTTGTTTTGGATCGTACGACCGCTGGGGAGGTAGTAACGGGCGACGGTGAGCTTGAGTCCATCCTCTTTGCCGATGGGAACGACGATCTGGACCGAACCTTTACCAAATGTCTTTTCGCCGACGATGATCGCTCGATGCGTATCTTGAAGCGCGCCACTGACGATCTCGCTTGCACTCGCGCTTCCGCCGTTGACCAGCGTGACGATGGGCGTGTGCGTGTCGGTACCGGCTGCGTGTGCGCGGTATTCGCTGTTGTCCTGAGGGTTACGTCCCTTTTGGCTGACAAGCACGCCTTTGGCGACGAACATGTCGAGCAGCCGCACTGCCTGCTGGAGCAGGCCGCCGGGATTGTTGCGCAGGTCAAAGACGATCCCCCTGGTGTTGTTGTGCTCTTTGAGAACTTTCCGAACCTTTTCGACAACGTGTGCATCAAAAGAGCTGATATGGATATAGAGGATATCGTTTTTGGGGCCAACGGTTTTGGCTTTGACCGACTGGATGCGAATGATGTCGCGGACGATCTTGACCGTGAGCGGTTTGGATTCGCCTTTGCGGACGATGGAGAGAACGATCGAAGTTTTGGGTTTGCCCCGCATCAGGTTGACCGCTTCGTCGATGGTCATGCCCAGGGTGACCTTGTCGTCGATTTTGAGGATGATATCGCCGGCTTTGATTCCGGCACGCTTGGCGGGGGTATCGTCGATGGGCGCGATGACCGTCAGTGCGCCATTGCGCATCCCGACGACGATCCCCAATCCGCCAAACTCGCCTTTGGTCTGAACATTGAGGTCCTTGAAGGCTTTGGCGTCCATGTAGGTCGAGTGTGCATCGAGGTTGGTCATCAGCCCCTTGAGGGCTTTGTTGATGAGGTCGGTAGTGTTGATCTCATCGACATACTGTTCTTCGATCAAATTGAGGATTTTGGTAAACTTCAGATAGGCTTCGAGCTTGCTCTCGCGGCTCTCGTTTTGCGTCGCCTCCCTGGCCTGCAACGACGTGATGCCCAGGCTCAACCCGGCAGCCATGCTCAGTATAAATCCCAGCGTGACGAATTTTTTGTTCTTGGTCAGCATAAACGATCCTGTGAATAAAAGTGCATTATTTTAGTGAAAAATCACTTAGAGGAGCTCTTAGGGTCCGATACCCAACCAAAGCTCCCGCATTTTTCCACGATTTTGTGCTACAATTACACCATACCAAGTACAAGGAGCAAGATGATGAAACGGTATCTTCTAAGTGTTCTGATCGGCGTAGGCGCAATGGTGGTTTTAAGTGGGTGTAAT
>CAZWMZ010000100.1:0-3773 GCA_964634965.1 uncultured Nitratifractor sp.
AGAGGTAAAGACCGGCAACCCCTGCACCTCGATGTTTTTGATGAAATGAAACTGCTTGTCGTACACCATCACCTTGTTGTCCCCGACAGCGGGGATAAAGGTCTTTTCGCGACTGAGGGACCAGAAGCCAAAATGGGGAACCTTCAGCACCGGCTTGTTCCCTTGAGCGGTCACCTTGATGAGGCGATAGGTCATGGTATCGAGATCGACCACCCCAAATCCTTTGGTCAGGAAAAAGCCAACAATGTAGGTGTTTTTCTGGATCATCGCATCAAACGGCATTTTGCCGACGTTGAATGTTTTGAGCAGCTCAAATTTCGGGTCTCCTTTGCCGCCGTTTTTATCCTCGAGGATGGTCACTTTGTCGCTGTCCATCTGGGCAAAAATCAGTTTGTTTCCGTAGATTTTGATCCCGACATTTTTCGATCCGGTAACGATCTTGTCGATCGGCTTGAGGTCACGGGTGAGGATATCAACGCTTTTGTCATCGTAGTTGGCCACGGCGACGTAGTGTTTGCCGATGACAAAGCCGATGGCCGATTTGCTCGTTTTGTACTCGGCTTCGATTTTGTTGCTCTTGGGGTCGAACTTGACCACATATCCGTCGCGGCTGATGAGATAGCCATCTGTGCCGTCGAATTTGACGACGCCGTGATTCATGTTGTGTACACCGGTGATCTTGGTGGTGAGGGTGTCGTTTTCGATCACGGCGATGGCGCTGCTTTCACGCTCGACGACGAAGATTTTTTCGGCTGCCGACAACCACAGCGTCGAAAGCATCGCGCCGCCAAGCAATGCGAGAAGTATCCGTTTCATCTGCAATGTCCTTGAGTGGGGTGGGAACGGTACACGCCGTTCCGTTGGCATAAGTGTACTCTATTTGGTTTAATATTACCCAAAATCTGCTACACTCATCTGCATGGAGAAACGCAACAAACTCGAACGCCTCAAACACGAACTGTCCCCCGCCCGTTTTCGCGACCGCCTTGCGCACGTGGACTGGGCATCCCCAGACGAAGCGGATCGCTTCTATCTTAAAAATTACGGCATCTACAACCTCAAAATCCGCCCCGAACACTGGATGATCCGCCTGCGGTTTGATGGGGGCATACTCGCGACCGATTCGGCTCTCTTCCTGGCCGATCTGGCCCGCAAAGAGTCGGCGCAGATCCTGCTCAGTGCACGTGCGCAGATCGAACTGCATGGGCTCGATCCGCATCGCGTCTGGGACATCTGGAACACGCTCAACGCTCAGGGGCTGACGAGCCTGCAGACCCTGACCGATAACGCCCGCGCCATCGTCATCGATCCGCTCGATACACTGCCATCCTTTCGGCGTATTGCCTGCGAACCGCTGATACACGCGATGCAGGAGCGTTTCGTTGGACGCGACAGCTGGATCGGAACCCTGCCGCGCAAATTCAACACCGCCCTGATCGGCACCGAACACCCGACTTTCAATCCCTGGGGCAACGATCTGCTTTTTGCGTTAGCTCACCGTGACGGTCTCTGGGGATTCAATCTCTATCTTGGAGGCAAAAACGGCCACGTCGCACACGAGGCTGATCTCTTTTGCCTGCCCGAACACGTACCCGATCTGTTCGAAGCAGTACTGACGACGTACCGCGAACACGGCTTGCGCGGCAGCCGATCTTCGATCCGGCTGCACCACCTCATTACGGCCGTCGGGATCGAGCAGGTGCGCCGCTGGATCGTTGAGCATCTTGCGTTCAAGGTCACCTCAGCTGGAACGCTCAAAATGCGACACGCAACCATGGCGCATCTACCCACCACGATCGATCGCTACGGTCGCTACGGCGAGATCAAAGCCGAAACCCTCATGCAGGCTGCACAGGCCGCGCGCCAACAGCAGGCACATTTGCGCCTGACACCCCATCAGGAGCTGTGGTGCATTCCTGCCCAATCCCCCACCCAACATCGCAACCACGCATCGTCACACCATCCCCTGCCCCGCCTCACCGGCTGCGCCGGTGCGCGTTACTGTCCCCTCGCGCTGTGGGACATCAAGGCCGACATGCCCGATCTGCCTCTCGATGCACTCGCCTCGGCCGAGATCTCTGTGGGTCTGAGTGGCTGCCTCAAAGGGTGCGGTCGTCACTACTACAGCGATATAGGTCTCATCGGACTGCGCACCAACCTCTATGGACCGACCGAACAGGCAGCACGGGTCTTTATCGGAGCACTCGAAGCACCCGAACCTGCGCCGGCTCGACTGCTCTACTACTCGGTTCCGCGGCGCCACCTGCACGACCTCATCCGGATCATGATCGAGGACTTTACGCGCAGCAAACACGCCTCCTTTGCACACTTTTCCCGCACCGTGTGGCGCCCGCTCTCGATCGAAACACTGCAGCTGTGGTACCTGTGGCGCATGCAAGGCTACAGCGACGCCAAAGCCTTCGGATACTTTCTATCCGCCGACGAAGCCGCATTGCGCGCACACATCGCACACGACGAACGCTACCCCGATGTTGAAACAATCGACGAAGCGATACGCACCCTCACCCACACCGCATGGGACCAAACATCACAAGAAGAACCTTGAACTTAAATCCCCAAATAGAAAGTGCAACTCCGTACCATCTATCATACTCCGGAGTTTTCGCGCACAATCCCTCCGGATGCCTGCGGGCGCAACTCAAATCCCTTGAACAAAAGATGCTGGCGTGGTGCTGTGCTAGAGATCATGCTGCGCTATCTCTTCCTCGTTTCGCAGATTGATCCAGATAATCCCAATGCTTCGAAAACTGAAAAATACCATGCGTACAAATTGCCATACAATGCAATGGCGCATTGTACGCTGAAATTTTCCTGGGATCATTGTTCCCTCGAACTGTTCGTAGGCAAAATTTAACTCTTCTGTTTTCATCGGATTGTCTCCTTTCTGTTCGTCATCATTTTATTCGGGGATCAGTGTCCAGCCCGGCTTAAGCTTGGCTTTGTAGAGAAACAGATGGTGCAACAACCATTTGATCCAGTGGCCACTGACACCGATCTCACCATAGGTTCGTTTTGTGTCACGCCCTGTTCCTGGATAGGTTTCAAAATCTTTTACCAAAGGATAGACGGTAAACGATATCGACTGGCCGGCTTTGAAACCGTATCCAGCCGAGGCAACACATATCGCTCCCATTGTGGCCATAGAAGCTGTATGAAGTTTGGCACTTTCACCGTCACGAATTAAGTTGACAATCGAGTGCGCTACTGCTTTGGCGATGGTACCAGAAGGCATGCCAGTCCGTGGGGGCGCTGGTGTTATGGAAGCACCGCTTGGCGATGTACGAGGTCGCGAGATAGGATGGGGCGGCGCAAAGGCAATTCCTGCTGCAAAGATATTGGGGTAGTCGGGATTGCGATACACTTCGGGCCAATCGTCGGCACGCCACATCTCATACGGTTTAGGGGTATAGTCAGCATCCACTTTCATAAATCCATTTGGCGCAAAAAGACGGTCGGTGATCGCATCCCCTTTTCGATTGTACGCTTCAAGCCCCACGCCACTAAAAGGAGGAATCAACATAGCAAAATCGAATGCCACCTCACCCGTATGGCCATCAACCTGTTCGTATTCGAGCTTGCCTGCTTCAATTTTGCGCACATGGGCATCCAGTATCCAGGGGATGTTGCGCTCTGCAAACAGCGATTCTCCCAGCAGTCGAGCACTCATCACATATCCCATGATTCCCAGATGCATACCCCCCATACCAAAGTCGCCCAGCTCAGGTTCATTGGAGAGCCATGTGATATCTATG
>CAZWMZ010000101.1:0-8097 GCA_964634965.1 uncultured Nitratifractor sp.
TCCTGGACCGTGAAGTGATCGGATGGTGATCCTGTGTTTAAGCTGCGTCGAGTTGAGTATCGTCAGCGGGTCCTGTGATGACAAAACGATTTTCACCTTTGACGTAGGTGTAGGTCAGCTCCATCTTGTGCATATCGAGGATGCTTTTGACGATGTAGAGCCCCAGTCCCAGGCCGCCTTTTGAGGTGTGAAAGGGGGCGAAGTAGTGCTCGAGGGGTTCGCTCAGTCCCTCGCCGTGGTTGCTGACGGTGATCGTGTTGCCGTCGATACGAATGGAGACCCGTTTGGTTTGGCTGTATTTGATGCCATTATCGAGCAGGTTTTTGATCGCCAGCGTGAGCAGTTCGTAATCAGCCGCAACGGTACGGTCGTGTACGAGGTGGATCGTGATCTGTTTGTGGGGATCGTCCAGCATCAGCATGTCGATGCTGCCTTCGACGATGTCGCTGAGTTTGTAGCGTTTGAAGGTGGGGTTGAAGTTTTTTGAGGCGACCTGTTCGACCTTGGCAAATTCGTCGATGAGGAGATTGAGGCGCTGAAAAATGGTATGAAACCGCTCTTTTTGTCGCTCATCCTTCACCATTTCGCTCAGGAGCCTTCCTTTGGCAATGGGGGTTTTGAGCTCGTGCATGATCGCGCGCAACAGCAGCTGGCGCGCATGGAGCAGGTCGCGGATCTTTTTGACCGCTGTATCAAAGGCGTTGGCTACTTCGGCGATCTCGTCGCCTTTGTCGCTGCGGCATTCGATGTTGAGGTCGCCGTCTGAGAACTTTTCGATGGTATGTTTGAGCTCGGTAATGGGACGGATCGAGCGCAGCACCCACCAGTATAAAAAGCCCAGCAGCAGAAGTGAACCGACCAGTCCGATGATGAGGTGGCGCGGAAAGCGCGGCTTGTTGAGGTTTTCGAGGATCAGGTTGAATCGGTCGTTGTTGATGAGAATGTAGCGCTTGAGCTTGACGTTGACGATGGCAAACTGATCGGTGCCGTTGAGGTCACGAAACTGCCCGATGAGATGGACATCCTCATCGCCCCAGTGGACAATGCGTATGTTTTGCGAGGCGAGATAGGCGGTGTCGATCTTGCCGTATTTGAGAAAATAGAGATAGAGGTAGTGGATATTGGCGCGCTCCTGCATGGCGAGTTCGTCGCGCGACTGCGACTGTGTCTGCTGATAGAGTACCCCGAAGAGCATCACCAGCAACACCGTCGCGAGGATAAAGACGATGTTGATCTTGGCGCGCAGCGATCGAGGGCGCATCAGACCAGTTTGTACCCGATGCCGCGGACAGCTTGGATCCGTTTGGGATCGCCGAGTTTGGATCGGATCTTGGAGATGATCACATCGAGGCTCTTTTGGGAGCTGTCGCTCATGACCGACGAGGCGTTGATGAGCTGTTCGCGGGAGATGGCGATGCCCTGAGAGTGGATCAGCTGCGAGAGGATCTCAAACTCAGCCGGTGTGAGCTGGAGCGCCTGACCTTTGAAGTAGATCGTCTCCCCCTGTACCTCAAAATCACCTTTGGGCGTGGCGGGGGTCTCATCCGCTTTGTTGCGTCGGCGCAGCAGTGAGAGAATGCGGGCGTGGAGCTCTTTGGGGTCGTAGGGTTTGGGGAGGTAATCGTCGGCGCCAAGCTCGAGGCTCTTGACCTTGTCTTCGATGTCGGAGCGAGCCGATGAGATGATGATGGGAATGTCGTATTTGCGGGCGGCCTCTTCGCACACCTCGAGCCCATCCATCCCCGGGAGGGTCAGGTCGAGGATCATTAGATCGTAGTTGTACACCCCGGCGCTCAGTCCGAGGAAGGGGTCTTCGAAGTTGGTGACCTTCATATCAAACTGCGCAAGGTATTCGGTGAGCAGTTCGGCAAACTCCGGATCGTCTTCGATCATGAGGATCTTGATCATGCGTGGCATCTCCCATGGGTGGTCTGTTTGGGGTATTGTAACGGCTGGGGGTTAATTGAAGGCAAACAACACCCGCAAGCGCTCTGAGCGCTGTTGCGGATGTTTTGCAGGACTTACTGCGGATAGGAGGACGTTCCGTCGACGGGAATGGCTTGTTTGCCGAGCATGTAGCCGAACTTGTCTTGCTGACAGAAGCCATTTGGTGTCGATGCGAAGTAGGTGTTTTTGTCCGCTTCCTCGAAACCAAATGCTGCGATCTGCTTCGATGCTTTTTGGGTGTATTCGATCCCCATCATGTCAAAGTAGGGTCGCAGATCGAGCTCGGCTGCAAACGACATGGTGACGACAATGTAGTCGTTTTTGGGGATCTGCTTAAACTCCTCGAAGCTGTAGGTGCTGAATCCAAGGTCGTCTTTCATGCTGTTCCAGGTGCTCTCGTCGCGTTTGGCGCGATTGCGCTCGCGCTCGAGAATGTGCATGCGTGCAAGCAGATGCCAACCGTTTTTGAGTTTGCCTTTGTGTTGCACCTCCATCATCGCCTCGACCGTGACGACAATCTGAGGTCCGAGTTTTGCATCGTTTTTCCAGTAGTTGGCCATGTAGGCTTTGGGATCGTTCTGTTTTTGGGCTTCTTGAAGTTTGTTATAGAGCACATCAAATGGAAGCGCCTGACACTGGTGGATTTCGCCCGTATCTTTGTGGTCGTCGTTGTAACGCGACTGCGTGTAGTAGGCATAGGGGTTGGTGCTGGCGTGCCCCTCAAAGTACATAAAACGCAGACTGCCCTTTTCGAGTCCGTGTCCGAGCTCGTGCAGATCGCCGTGACCGATGATGCCGAAGGCCCAGTAAGCATCGTAGGGGTTACCCGAACATCCAAATCCGCATGTGGCCTGGTCAGCATTCATGTGTTTGACGATATCGATGTTGTAAACCTGCAGACTGTGTTTGCTAGCAAAATCGAGGATCTCATCCACCTTTTCGACCCCTTTGCCTTTGAAGCCAGCCAGCACATGTGGATAGTTGCTGGTGTACTTTTGTGTTAGGTTGGCGACCTTTTTGGCGCTGCCCCATTCGCTGACGGTTGTGCGCATCTTCTCAAGCGTGGAGTGGACCTCAAAGCCTTCGGTGGAGATCTCCGCCCAGTCAAATTCTCCTCTGTCCAGAGCGGCCTTGAATGTCTCGTCATCTTCTGGTCCATTCCAGTAGGGGTGCAGACCGACGTTTTCAAAGTAGAGTTCGATCTTCTGGTCGTTTTTATTGAAGAAGACTTCGATCGGCCCGCCGTAGCAGGAGGTGAGCTCGATGGTCTGGTTGGGTTTGAGGATGTATTTGGCGCTTTGGACCTTTTTGGGGCGCTTATAGCCGCCCGGGTTGTATTCGTGTGTGGAACCTTCACGCAAGGAGTTGACAAAGACTTTGACATCAACGTCGGAGCTGTCTTTGCGTGTGACTTTGAAGGTCTCACCCGGGAAGGCATAGACGCCTGCAGCACGGAAATATTTTCGGCTGGTCATGGTGATGGTCTTGTTGACATGCTTGACGCCACTGAAATCGGTACGGCTGAAGTTGCCAAGATCCGTTTGCGTCCTGTTGATCCGGCGATTGTTGAAGACACTGTAGTCGGCCAGCAGCGCGGAGATGAATGTGGTGTCGTCGGTCTTGACCTTGTCCATCGGGTAGCGTATCGTGGGGCGAATCTTATCCCCAATGAGAATCATCAGTTTTGCGAGTCGATGCTCATCGGCACCGGTGCTCTCGAAGATATTCAGTCCCTGAACATCGATGGCGTTGAGTGCGCGTCGGATCTCTCTGAGTGCATCGGTGTAGTCGTTGTATCCGGGCACATCGGTGCAGATTGCATACTGGCTGCCCAGATCTTTGTCGTGGGTGTAGCGTTTTTTGCGACACTTGTTCCAGTCGAAGGAGTAGTCTTTCTTTTGGATGTGGGTATAGAGTGCCTTGACCTTATCACGTTCGCCTGTTTTGAACAGCTGGGTGTCGCTGCCGATCTCCGTGATGACATTTTCGAGCAACTCGTCGAGCGTGACGTGATCAACTGTGCCGCTTTCAAGCGCTTTTTTCACGGCATCGGGTTGCGTTACATCCACAACGATCCATTTGCGATCCTCGTACGTTCCGTCGCTGACCGAAACGGCAAAACTGTATTGGTCACGGGTCAAGCTGCCTGCAATCGTCACCCGACCGTTCGAGTCGATTGCAAACGGGATACCCGAATCGATCCGGTAGGTCAGCGCATCGTTTTGGTAGTCATGTGCGTCGAGCGAGAAGAGCACGGCGCCTTTGGGCATATCGTGTCGGACCATGTAGCGAAATTGCTTCAGTTGAATAACGGGGTTTTCCGGAATGGCACCATAGACCTCGACTTCGCTCAGGTGGAGACAGTTATTGCCGGCTGCTTTGACCACGATATGTCTGGCCTTGAGCTGGGGGTCGAAGTTGAACGTTTGCGGCTCGGACTCTTCGATCAGGGTTGCCACCGCTTCAAAGCTCTCGGGATCCTCCTTGTAGTCGGCATTGCCAACGTAAACTTTGGCATCTTTGATTCGGAAAATGGAGAGATCGCGTGGATCGACAACGATCTGGTTGATCCGTACCTCGAAAGGGAATGTCAGCTGGAGATAGTTGCTCTGGGCGTTGCATTCGGTATGGTTAAAGGTGTCGGGATTGCCATCGATGGCAAGCTCGGGCGCCTTGTAATACATAAACGTCTCGTCGTCCGAACCCTGTGTTGCAACTGCATAGGCTTTGGCGAGGTTTTCCTGCTCGGTACGATAGACCCACTCAACGCTGGGCTGTTTTACGGTGTCGGGATCGGTGTTGGGTCTGGGGCCGGAGGTGGGGTGACCATGGGTGTCGGTCGTGTGGGGAGTATTGTTGACGACTTCGGTGGTGCTGTCGTCATGCCCCATCAGGTTTCCGATCAGACTGGAGAGATCAAAGTTGCATCCGCTTAGACCCAGTGTTGCGGCAACAACAACGCTGTAGATGAACAGAGATTTAAAAGGGCGCATGGGTTTTACCTTTCGTGATAATAATGATGTGGGCAGATGTATGTGCCTCACATGCTGAGCGTGCCATTCCGGCACCTGAGATAACAAAATAGACAATGATCATAAATATATCCGTTTGCATTCCTATTTTAGGATTTTTTTGATTAAAAAATCATAAAGCCAACGCACCGCGCATCGCTGTTTCGATCGTATCGCTGGGGTAGCGGTTGTCCGTAAAGAAATGGAACGCAATGATCCCTTGCTGCAAAAGCATCTCCTCTCCGTTGGCCGTGGGCTTGCCGAGTGATCGTGCCAAAGCCAGGAAGGGCGTCTCGTGACCGTAGATGATATCGATGCAGGCAGTGGATTGAGGGATCACTGCTTCGAGGATCGTACGCGGGGCGGGCAGGTGGTGGTCGTTGAGTCCGGCTGAGGTCATGTTGACAATGAGGTCATAGTGCGCAAGAGGCTCCGAAGCAGAGAGGGCCGAGAGCAGGGTGGCGTGAGTGTGGGTGGTAAAACCGTCAGCAGCAAAGGTGCTGAGGCGTGCTTCGCTGCGATTGAGGAGTGTTACGTCGTAGCCTGTTTCGCGCAGGATGATGGCGGTTGAACGGGCGGTACCGCCGGCACCGAGTAAAAGTACACGCGTACCTGCAAACGGGGCAATCGCTTTGAGGAAGCCTGGGGCATCTGTGTTGTATCCGTGCAGCGTGTTGTCTCGGCGTACCAGGGTATTGACTGCGCCTGCTTTTTGCGCAAAAGGATCAAGCAGATCGCAGGCGGCCAAAGCGGCCTCCTTGTGTGGGACGGTAACGTTGGCGCCGTCAATGCCCAGCGCCCAAAAGGTCTCACGCAATCGCGCCCCTTCGGCAAGATGCCGGCGACCGTAGCATGCATCGATCCCCAGGGCGCGAAACGCGGCATTGTGCATGCGCGGACTCAAAGAGTGGGAGACAGGATTGCCAAAAATTGCATAGCGGGATCGCATGGGGGATCGCTCCAGTTTTTGCAGGCAGTATACCATAACCTCTCTCTTGTTTTGGCTCAAAGCCGGACTGACCTGGCGCCGTATTGCAGACGTTACGGCGCCTGTGTCTATCCATCCAAAAACATCAGGGGAGTCTTGTGAGGGAGTGTGTGTCAATGCAGTGTCAAGTCCGAGAAGGGCCCGAAGCGGCGTATGGTGCGCATACACAAAATCCTTTTGCAGAATGGGGCTCAGTTTGGCTGAGCAAAAGTGTGATAAAATACAGGAGAAATGACAGGTTGGCGGTGCCTTGTGGGCACAGACTGTATGTGAGGGAGCATCGGCGATGGCCGAATATTTTAAAAACAGAAAGATTCTACTCTTTATTACGACGATCCAGGAGGCATTTGGGGCGGCAATACCCTATTTTTTCCTGGTATCGCTGGTGATGCTCCTGCTGGTCGTTTTGAACTATCTCCAGATCGATTTTTTGTGGATCAGCCGCGACTTTCTGCAGCGGCTCCAAAAAGGTTTGAGTCTCTTCTCTCCTCTCGTGATCGCCGTCTCCATTGCGCACTATTCGGCGATACGTCTCCGGATCCCCCAGATGATTGTCGGTGCACTGACGGTTGCGGTCTATGTGACGATCGCACTGATTGAACAGTATGGTTTGTTGCAGTTTTTGCTGCCCGGTTTTTCGGTAGCCGTGGTGTTTGCCCCGATCGCATCGGCCTATTTTCTCTATCTGCTCTATCCCTATCTGTCGCTTGAATTGCCTACCGACGATGCCAACCGACACATCTTCAAGCTCTTTAACTATCTGTTTGTCTTTTTGGCGGCCTACCTGGTGGTCATGACGGTGTATTATCTGGTGGATCTCGTGCTCGACTGGGGGCTCGATGATGCATCCGAGCTGCTCAAGGAGATGATCCCGACGACACTCTATCTGGCCATTCGGGATATCTGGGTACAGATTTTTTGGTTTTTTGGTATCCACGGCGGCCATACGGTGAGTCTGTTTTTTCCGTATCGGGACTTTTCGGCCGAGATGGTTCCGCATCTGACCTACATCGAATTCAATCGGCTCTTTGTGACCATTGGCGGTGCTGGAGCGGGCATGGCGCTGCTGGTGAGCGCCTTGATGTTGGCGCGTACCCGTACCCTGAAGATCATTGCGCGCATTTCAGTGCCCTTTGTGCTGTTCAACATCAACACCCTTTTGATCTATGCCTTTGTTGTGTTCAATCGTTTTTTACTGGTGCCGTTTTTACTGGTGCCGTTGGTCAATTTGACGTTGGCATATGGGTTTATTCACCTCGTTGGTATTGAATTTGATTCGTTCCATGTCGTGTGGAACCTGCCCATTTTTGTCAATGGGTATCTCAAAACAGATGGCAATCTGCTGGTGGTACTCTTCCAGATCTTTCTTGTGCTGGTCGATACGGCAATCTACTATCGGGCGATGCGGCGTTTCACTGAGATGCAGTCGTTGCCGCATCAGCTCACTGTCCTCTCCGAGAAGCTGAATCTTCAGGATGAGATCGCTGCTCGTACTCATGTGGAGGCGTATCAGGCCTATACCGAGATTATCGATGCCAATGCCGAACTTGACCGTGTCCTCCAAAATCTCAATCAGAACAGGATGTTTGTCTATTATCAGCCCAAGATCGATGTCCGTTCCAACCGTTGCAATCAGTTTGAGGCATTGATTCGCTACTGGAACAACGACGGTCGTCTGGTGGGCCCGGTGTTTCTGGATACGCTCGAAAAGGCAGGCATGGCGCCGGTGATTGACCTGTGGGTCTGCCAGCAGGTCAATGGACACCTGGAACGCTGGCACGAAGAGGGGTTTGATCCCGAGGTCAGCATCAATCTGCATCCCGATACGCTTCGAAGCGCCAATACAATCAAGAAAATTGTTTCAACCCTGGAGGGCAAACAGGTTGTGTTCGAGATCATTGAGCGCAGCTTCCTCGATCACGACAATGCCATCGAGAACCTCAGGATTCTTCAGCACCATCACCACACGATCTCGATCGACGATTTTGGATACGGCTACTCCAATCTCGAAATGTTGCTCAACCTTCAGATCGACGAACTCAAGCTTGACCGCATGCTGATCAACAAGATTCACGAACCCAAGGGAGAGGCGCTGTGCCGTAACCTGACACTCTTTTGTCATGAGATTGGCATGCGCGTAGTCGCCGAAGG
>CAZWMZ010000102.1:0-3635 GCA_964634965.1 uncultured Nitratifractor sp.
AGCAAGCGGTCGATACCTCAACGACATCTACATGGAGGCATGGCGATTTGGTCTCAAGTCCACCTACTATCTGCGCAGCCAGTCGCCGGAAGCGGTTAAGGCTGAGGAGGGAGTGGAGGACAGAAGCGCCGAATGCGTCGGTTGCCAATAGTGCTCTTTGTTTCGCAGCATCCTTGACCGTTCGGCTTCGCACCGCTCGGTCACTTGCCCAAAGCAAGCTCCCCTCTCTCCACTCCCGCCGAACAGTCAAATCTGCACCAAATTTACACCAAATACCCGAACCAACTCTTTTGTCCTGCGCAGGGTACGGAATACAAGAAAATACGTTACTCTACTGTCAATGCAAGGTGTTGTCAGTGACAATATCTTATATGTGTAAATGTCTGTCTGACGATCTGCGTAGCAGATCCAGAGAACCACAGATCAACGCCATTGACAACTGCGATTAATATGGCTTGTCGTAGGTTGGGCGGGATTTGACAACGGTTGCACAAACAGAGTAATTGACGCGCACAGAGTGTGCTCGTTACCCGCCCCATCCGTGCATCTTTTTTGCACTGATGATGTGCAGTCCTTCGGAGAGTTCGAAGCGATTGAAGGCAACGAAGAAGTGCTCTTCGAACGCACGGCGCCACGGTTCGGTATCGGTATGTGGATCGTGCGTTACGACGAAAACGATCCCGCCGTTTTTGATCGCAGAGTGGATGGTTTGGGCGAAGAGAGCCTTGTCTTCGATGGAGAGGGAAACAAAAACATAGTCGTAGAGCTTGGCCTGGATATGAAAGCGCTTTTGCACAGGCGATACCGTCTTGATCTTGACGTGGGGCATGTGGGCAAATCGGTGCACAAAAGCCTCCGTGGTGTCTGCATCAAATGTCAGCAGGAGGTATTCGTATTCGCGCGCGCGGGTCAGATCGCCAAGAGCGTCTGAGAGCCCATCGGGTTGTGCGGCAAAATGCATGATGCGCAGAGCCGGATGGTCGGGAATGATATTCAGCAGCGTTGCGTAGGGATTGTTCATGCAGAAAGTATAGTATAATTTCGGCAAAAGCTCAAACTCCAAAACGAGACGCTTCAGGGATGTATCCATGAGGTTCATGCTCTGTTTTGGGGTTTGGGAGCGCCAAGGAGCCCGCCATGCGCCCTGTCCTGAAAGCGACTGCGTTACAGATGACCAACCAAACTCCCTATCGCCGCAATCTCGATCGACTGCTTGCGCACCTGGATGCCCTCAAGGATCACGACATTATCGTTGCCCCCGAAGTGAGCATGACCGATTACGACTACGAACACCTCGAGGCGGCAGCCGATTTTAGTGAAGAGGTGATTGAGACGCTTCGTGCCCGCATAAAAGATCAGGTTGTGGCGTTGACGCTGTTGCGACGCCACCCCGAAGGGGGATTTGCCAACGAAGCAGTGGTGTTTCACGACCATGGTATCGTCCATCGGCAATACAAACACAAACTTTTCCTTCTGGGCGACGAGGATCGCTATTTGCGTGCGGGCAGTGCCGAGGGGGTACGGCTTTTCGAGATCGACGGAGTGCGCTACGGGTTGCTGATCTGCTTTGAACTGCGGTTCAAGGAGCTGTGGCGACGTCTCGAAGGAGCCGATGTGATTTTGGTTCCCTCGCAATGGGGGCTGCCGCGCAAACAGCACCTGGAGATCCTGCCCCGGGCACTGGCGGTGATGAATCAGGCGTATGTCATCGTCGCCAACAGCGCCAAAGCCGACATGGCCAGTTCAAGTGCGATCTATTCTCCCAGCGGCGGTGGGGTGATGGATGATATGCAGGAGGTCATTACCGGCACGATCGATATGGGACTGCTGAAAAAGATGCGACGTTATATCGTGATGCGCTGAGCCATCTGGCGGCTTTAACCCAAGTTTTGTTACACTTTCGGCAAAAAATTGGCAGGGCCCCAACAGCGATGGTAACACGCATGCATTTGAGCAAGATGGTCAACGAGATTGATCGTCAATTCCCCCTTGAACCCTATGTGCGAGATGCTTTTTTGTCGGTCGATCGTGAAGCATTTGTTCCGGCCGGATTTTCGCACATGGCATATCAGCTCGACGCGCTTCCTATGCAAGCCGAACAGTGGATCTCCTCTCCATTGACCGTTGCCAAGATGACGCAACATCTGGAGCTCGAAGGGGTGGACAGCGTTTTGGAGGTGGGGTGCGGCAGCGGCTATCAGGCAGCGATCCTGGCACAGATCGTGCGGCGCGTGTTTACGATCGAGCGCATTGCTCCGTTGTTGCACGAAGCCAAGGAGCGCTTTCGACGTCTGGGTATGCACAACATCATCACACGCTACGACGACGGCCAGCGCGGCTGGAAAGAGTACGCTCCCTTTGAGCGGATTATCTTTTCGGCGACAACGGATGCGGTACCCGATGCCCTGTTTGATCAGCTGGCCGATGGCGGTATCCTGATTGCGCCCATCAATCAGGATGGTTTGCAGATCATTACACGCTTTTACAAGCGCGATGGACACATTCTCTCTTCTGAGACGATTGAGACCTGTCTCTTTGTTCCGGTTTTGGACGGGACGCGCCGTTAGGTTGTATCGGAAAACCTTTCCGCCCCACATTTTTACTCCATTTATGCTATGATTGACACAAATCTTGTCAAGGAGATGCGATGGATCACCTCATTAAACCGTCTGATTATGCCAGAGAAATGGGCATTTCCCGCCAAGCCGTATATGCCAAAATCAAAAAAGGCATCTTGACAGCCAGGAGTGTTGACGGCAAGCTCTACATTGTCAACGAGCCCCGCGAAAGCGCAGAGACCGCATCCGGTACCCGCAACGTATCCGAACCATCGTCGCATACGGATCCTTCTCCCTCTAGCGCGACAACACCAAATCCAGCGCCGTCGATGTTTGAACCTGGCCGCGAATTGCTCGACGCCAAAAACGAAACCATTTCGGTGTTGCGAGAAACCGTCGCTGACCTCAAAGAGACCAACCGTATGATCACCTCGACGTTGCGCAGTGAGGTGGAGTTGCTTAAAGAGGCTTTTTCGGAGATGAAGCTGCTCTATTCGGCCCAGATCGAACAGTTGCGGATTTTGGAGCAGCCATCGGAGTTGACAGAAAAGGAGGATGTGTCGCCTGAAGAGAGTGCGGTATATGGTGGATTGTCGGAGGAGATGCAGCACGCGACAACCGATGATTTGGCCTGGATTGAGCTGGATGACTTTTTCGATGAGTATGGCATTCGCAAAAAAAACAAGCGCGAAAAGATTGTCAAGCGGCTAAAAAAAATGTTCAAAAAAGGCGACAAGCGCGTTGATCGTTTTGACGGCGAACTGATTCTTCTGGCCGGGGCTGACTTTAGCGATCTGTTGAGCAGAAAAGGATAAATTGATACCTATTATCAATTTTAAGCGAAGCCTAAAGGAACGAGCGGTATATTTCCCAAACTGATATTCATTATCATTATATTTCATTTAAAGAGAGTGTGCTCATGAAAACCGTTACCGTAGCCTTGGCCGGCCAGCCCAATGTCGGCAAAAGCTCGCTCATCAACGCCATCACCGATGCCCGCCTCAAGGTGGGCAACTTCTCCGGCGTAACGGTGGATAAGACCGAGGTGGAGTTTCTCTATCATGATCCACGCGACGG
>CAZWMZ010000103.1:0-3413 GCA_964634965.1 uncultured Nitratifractor sp.
CCCGTAGGGTGGGCTTTGCAGGTGCGATCTTGCACAAGATATTCTCTGCGTCGTAGCTACGGCTACGACTCAAGAATCTCTTGCACAATCTCACACCTGCAAAGCCCATTGTGGGTATGAGCTATTTTTAGAGATGCCCTATAGCAAATGATCGTGACGCGAGAGTGACGAAAGATAATTTTAGGCATCTTACATCTATCATATCGTCCAGTAATCGCGCAAGATACCCACCACATACCACGCTCCCTGATATGGTGTCAGGAGGACAAGGATACCGTGCCAGTTATGCTGTTTGTTGTGCGCGTACGGTTCCAGCCAGAGAAAGCGGTATCCGATGATGCGAGAGAATGCTCCAACCTCAAACCCCCGCAGGTCGGAGCTCTTTTCGACGCGATCAAATCCAATAAAGCTTGGCATCAGATCGTCAAAATAGTTCAAGAGGCTCTTACGAATCGGCTTGCCCCGTCCGGGGGTGTAGCCCCAGAGGTAGCGGTTGCTGCTTTTGGAGGAGGCTTCGATCAGGGATGCACGGTCAAAGTGGGGAAAACCGCGTGCAAAATGGGGCAGATCCGAGAGGACAACACCTCGGTCGGGATGGATATGTTGTGCCAGTGCAGTGATGTTGCGGTCGCTGATGGCGTCGATGGCAGCAACAGCAACATTCAGCGCCGGATCGTGCCACTGCTTTTGAGTCTGGGCCAGCTTTTGTCGTGCGAGAAAATCTGCGATATCACGATGGGAAGTGCAGTAGCCATCTCCACCCGTATCGGCCGCTGCACTAAAGTGGCTCGCCCCCCGCAGGCGCGATCGAGCGATGTGACGATGCTCCAGCCCCACTACACGGTTGTGTGTATCGGTCTGTAAGCCCGTGACCACATCACACGCCTCGCCTCGACAGCTCAATGCATAATCGCAGCGCCCCTTGCCGTCGATCAGCACATACCCTCGATACCCAAAAGTCAAAAAACGCGCATTGACCCATCCCTCCGGTGCCTCGTCTCCGTATTGGGGATAGTTATACTGTGCCAGATGGTGGATGCGACACCAGCGGGTATGCCCCTTTTTTCGACAACGATCGACACCAACTTGAGCATCTGGCGGCAGGGCGCCAACCTTGGTGGCCCGATAGTGCGGTCGAGCACGGACATTGAGCACATCATCAGCCGCCACTCCGGTGACGGCACCAAAGAGCGGTGTCACCTCGCCTCCGTAGGCTCCAGTGAGCACCCATACCAAAGCCAGCCATGCAGAGACGATACGCATGATAAGACCTACCGAGGCATGCAGGCTTGAACCTGCTGCATCGTTTGAGCGTTTCGGACACAGGGGACGATGGTATCGAGATACTGATCCATCTCCTGAAGCGTTTGGCGTTTGGTAGCGGCATCCCATCGTGGCGGCACATCGGCCGGATCAAAATTTGGGTTGTGCTTACGTGCGCATACAATCGCCTCTTTGCGGGTGTCAGCATGGCGCAGGCAATCGCGCATATGGCGCATCGGCGTGACCTCTTTGAGGAACTGCTGCTTCATCATCGGGAGCATGGCGTTGGCCATGGCGTTTTTTTGTTGCGGGGTGGGCTGGGCTCCCGATGCGGGATCGTAGCCGCTGCGACGGGCGGCATCGAGGGCATCGCCGATATTGCGAGTCGTTTCACGGTATTTGGATAGAAGTTTTTTGCTCTCCCGCTCATCAAGGGCTTCACGTTGAGCCGGATCCGAGGGGATCGGCTCTCCCATCTGGTCGATGATGGGAAAATCGGGCAGCTTGAATGCATCGGCTTTCAGTGCGATGTCAAACTGCGCCTCGGTTGCGACCTTGGTGGTCTTGAGTCCCATGATATCGGTTGTGATGCGCAGCGGTATGCCGTGGTAGAGGCATTGTTTGGTCCCCATCAGACTCCAGACTTCACACGTATAGCCCAATACCTTGTCGGTGCCGATCTGTTTGCCGCCCATCTGCTTGAGCAGTTTGCGACCGGTTTCGGCGAGGTTGGCCTCATCACCCATCATACCGCTTGCGGTCGCGGCGGGATTGGGAGTGCGCATGATCTGCTTGCGGTGAAAATCGACATGGTAGGCGATCGCGCCATTGAGATAGACCAGGGTGTGGGTTTTGTCGGTTTTGGCCTGGCCGAGAATGTTTTGTTTTTTGACCTCGACCGTTTCGGTGATCGATTTGGTACCGTAGCGATCGAAGATCAATCGCTCTTTGCCCACGGTAGAGATTTGGCTGCCGAGGATCTGGCCACTGCCCTTGATCGAATAGGTTACCCGTCCGCTACGAATGTCGTACAGATGGGGAGCGGAAGCGGATGAGCGGGCATGGAGAGTCGAGAGGCCGATGAGGCTCAAAGCAGCGAGGTAGAGTGCGGGTTTCATGGTGGCTCCTTTATTTAGTAAAGAGTTCGAGGTCTTTGTCGGTGATGTTGGCTCCGGGGTCTTCGGCAGGCGGCGGGGTCGGCTCGGACGTGGCGGGTCTCTTGTGCGCGCCATTGTTGCGTGGCTTTTCGCCGAAGAGTCCGCCCAGAGCATCAAGCATTTTGCCCATCTTTTTCAGATCATCGGCGTGATCGGCTGCGGCGTTGTTGATCTGTTTGGTGATCGCTTCGGCCGCTCTGCCCAGCTCCATGACCTGTTGATCGAGTGGCACTTTCTGCCCTGAAGACGGGGTCAGTGTATTTGCCGTCTTTTGCGTAGCATCGGGCTGGGTGTTTGGGGTGTTGGAAGCGGCAGCTTTGGGTTTTTCGGTCGGTAAGGCATGCAGATAGTGGCCGCTCCAGCCACTATCGGGTTTGGCATCGCAATAGCTCCATGTGCCCCGGAAGCTGCACATATGATCGTCGAACGTCCAGATCACGCGCCCCCAATGGTACCGTCCGTTTTTGGGAGTGGTACATTTTTCGCTGGAGCTATCTTCGATCCAGAAACCTTCGAAGCGCTGAGGATAGGTCATCTCACCGATAAGCTCGCCGTTGTCGTTGCTGTAGGTGCCGTGGAGTTTGGTACCCTGGAGTCGGAGGGTGGCAATCCCTTGGCTCGTTTTCCATACCCCTTCGATGCTCCCCTGGGTTTGCGCACCGCCAAAATCACCGATGAGCTCGCCACCCCCACGGATGGATGCCTTGTAGCGTTTGCGCTGATTGTTTGCCGAGATCTCGACAAAGTACTCTCCATCGGGTACGACAAAATCGGCACCTTGTGCCGCCGAGGCTTCTTTTTCGGCGACCACTTGCCCGCGGGGTGAAACGAGCTCAATGTGGATGCGAGTGCAGGCGTTGATCCCCTTGGCCGAGACATGAAACGGCCCAAAGACCACATGGAGCTTGGTTGTCTCACCCGGCTTGACGGTCACGGGAGTGATCTTTTTGAAATCTTTGTAGGATGATTTGACGAGATATTTGCCTATGGGCA
>CAZWMZ010000104.1:0-1864 GCA_964634965.1 uncultured Nitratifractor sp.
TGCGACCGGAATCGTCATCGGGGAGACGACCGAGATCGGCAACGACGTGATGATCTACCAGCAGGTCACCCTCGGCGGAGTCAGTATCTCCAAAGGCAAACGCCACCCCACCATCGGTGATAATGTCATCATCGGCGCCGGTGCCAAGGTTCTGGGCAACATCACCGTCGGCTCCAACGCCAAGATCGGAGCCAACTCGGTCGTCATTCACGACGTGCCGCCCGAGAGCACTGCTGTGGGCATTCCCGCGCGCGTCGCGTCGCGCATCGACGGACATGCACCGCTGAGTCACAACATCATCCCTGACATCGATCAAAAGGTCTTTGAGTACCTCCTCAAGCGCATCGCCATCCTCGAACACACCCTCAAAAGCGGGGACAAAACGGCAATGGAAAAAGAGGATCAGGAGCTCGAGAGTATCTATCGCGACTTTATCGAGGCGATGCGATAGGGGTGCTTCTATATTGATGCGATCGGCCGGGTTGCTTCGTGCTTCTCCTGCAGATCTTTGATCCAGACTGTCTTGGCAGCCAATTCGCTTTCGCCGATGAGAAGAACGTAGCGCACCTGCGCCTTGTCGCTGTTTTTGAGGTGGGTTTTAAACCCTTTGGAGCCGTACTCAAGCACCACACGCTCATTGCGACGCAGCCGTGCAGCCAGATCCAGCAGGGTCGGCAGCGCCTCGGGCACCATGGCACCCAGATAGTACCCGTCGCGTATCGGCTCGGGCATGCGCACCAGCTCCATGATCCGCTCGATACCGATCGCAAAACCGATCGCTGGGGTTGGT
Source organism: uncultured Nitratifractor sp. (assembly GCA_964634965.1). Classification (GTDB taxonomy): domain Bacteria; phylum Campylobacterota; class Campylobacteria; order Campylobacterales; family Sulfurovaceae; genus S017-3. The sequence continues at coordinate 791 of CAZWMZ010000104.1, forward strand.
TTGCCTCCCAAAAACTCGACCAGCCGATCGTACCTGCCTCCTCCAGCGATGGCCGACTGAGCGCCGATCTCGGTGCTGACGAATTCAAACGCCGTCTGGGAGTAGTAGTCCAATCCCCGCACCAGCCCCGTATCGACCTCGTACGCAATGCCGGCACGATCGAGCAGGCCTTTGAGCGCTTCAAAATCGGATGAACAGCTCTCGCACAGATGGTGCGTGATACGCGGAGCATCGACAAGAACCTGCTGGCACGCTTCGTTTTTGCAATCAAGCGTGCGGATTGGATTGGTCGTGATGCGACGGTTACAATCGGTGCACAATGTCTCTTTGTGGGCTTCCAAAAACGTCACCAAACCTTCGCGATAGGTCGGCATACAGGCGGAACAGCCGAGTGAATTGATCAGCAGCGTATAGCCGATCCCCAGCGCATCGAAGATCTGCGCGACCATCTGTATGGTGCTAAAATCCTCATACACGCTCGCTTCGCCAAAACTCTCGCAGCCAAACTGGTGAAACTGGCGCAGACGCCCCTTTTGAGGTCGCTCATACCGAAACATTGGGCCAAAGTAAAAAAAGCGATTTTTGCCCTGCTGCCGATCGAGTTTGGCCGAGATATAGGCACGCACCACTCCGGCGGTTCCTTCGGGCCGCAGGCAGACGTCGTTGCCGCCTTTATCCTCGAACTGATACATCTCTTTGCCCACGATATCCGAGCTCTCGCCGACGGAGCGCTTGAACAGAGTGGTCTCCTCCAGGATCGGGGTCTCGACAAACGCATAGCCATATCGTCTGGCGATCGTCGATGCAGTCGAGACAATGTATTCGAACCGACGCGCATCATCAAACATCAGATCTTTCATACCGCGCAAAGGGTTGATCATGGTTCTATCCTTCGATATTGAATCGTTCTTCGCATGAGATACCTTCCTTTTTATCTACAGGGCATCTCTAAAAATAGATCACACCCACAACATCGAAAGCTTTTGTCTGGGCAAGGCAGACCTTTGAAGGCTTGGCCGTAGTCAAGTCGAAAAGGTCTAACGCAGTCCAGGCAAAAGATCTCGATGCCCGTAG
>CAZWMZ010000105.1:0-6440 GCA_964634965.1 uncultured Nitratifractor sp.
CTTTAGCGATATTGGCTGCGGTGTGTACGTTGGAGTCAAACGTAATGGTAAAATCGATCCCATCCCAGACCGTCTTGAGACCGGCGTGCGAGTAGTTGGCGACCATATCGGTAAAGATGTAGTTGTTGGGGATAAATATCATCCGCCCTGATCGGCGATTGTGCATATAGGTCGTCAGGGTAATGTCTTCCTGCATCGTCATGCGCAGGGGCGAGATATCGACGATATCGCCGACATACTCCATGCCGTTGCGGACGAATTTGACCCGATCCCCCACATGCACGCTGCCGCCGATGACGATGACAAACCACCCCAGCAACGACATAAACCAATCCTTCATCGCAATCGCGATACCGGCCGACGCGAAACCGAGAATGGTGACAAGATAACTGACATTTTCGATGTAAGCAAAGAGCAGGATCAGCACGACCACATTGAGAAAGACAAAATTGAGTGCCTTGTTGATCAGATAGAAGCTCTCCTGCTTGGACATGTAGCGCTGAATCAGAAATTTGACACCAAGAAAGAGGAGGAAAAAGCCCAGTACGACCCCGCCGATTACGATCGCTTTGCTGATTTCATGTCGAATGTCCGCATCGATCTTGAGGCGAGCCTCTTCGATCTTTTTGTTGTAGACCTGTTCGGTTGTCTTGAGGATCTCCTCAACGGGTAGAAGCGTTTCGAGCTCTTTGTTGAGTGCGGCGAGGCGTCGATGCAGATCGGTGTTGTCCAGATCGTAGGTCAGCAGCTCTGTCACGAGTGCCCGTTTGCGCTTCAGGCGCTTGATCACGGTCTGGAGACTCTGATGTGTCTGGGCATAAGCGTTGCGATCCGATTCGAGCTTTTGACGATAGGAGATGGCACCGATGATTCCGATGGGCGAGCCGACAACAGGCGGCTCTTCAATTTTGGGGGGTTCCAAAAGTTTCTGAAAAGGATTGTCAGCATACTCCTGCAGCAGACCAAGCTTTCCCTGGATCGTCTCGCGCTCCATCTTGATACGCCGCAACCGCTCCTGTTGCTCAGGCGTAGGGGCATCGATACGATTGAGTTCAAAGAGCTGCTTGCCCAGGGCATCCAGACGCTCTTGAAGATTTTGATAGGTGATATAGTTGCTGTAGATTTTGGACCAGATATCCCCCTGATCATCATCCTTTTTGAGTGCATCCAGCTCGGCAAGAATGGCTGCCTTTCTCGCCTGAGCTGCCGGACGCGGGCCGGTCTGTGTCGATGCAGATGCTGCCACAGGCTTGGCTTTGGGATCGGATGCGGGTGTGGCTGCCGCCAGAGTCCCGCTGCCCAGCAAGAGGACTACCAGCACTGTATTGTAAACAAACGACCGCAATCGACGCATCATAGCGCCTCCCCGAAAGAGGCCAATACCTGCTTGACCACCTGCGCATCTACCGCATCCTCCAGCCGATGTGTTCCGATCTCGCCATCAGGCAGTACAAAACGGATGCGACCAGCGCGACTCTTTTTGTCGAGGAAAAAGTGCTCATAAAACGCATCGACATCTTTGACCGTATAGTGCGTCGGCAGGCCGTTGCGCTCCAGCAATGCAACGATCGCACGGGCCGCATCGCTTGACAATAGGCGCATCTCTACCGCCAGTGCATTGGCCATCACCATGCCCATGGCAACCGCCTCTCCATGGAGATAACGGGTATAGTCCGTTTCGTTTTCGATCACGTGCCCAAAGGTATGTCCGTAATTGAGCACGGCACGGATTCCTGCCTCTTTTTCATCCTGGTTGACGACGGCAGCTTTGATCTCCACGCTGCGACGAATCATCTGGCGAATGGCTGCATCGGTTTTCAGATCGTGCGCCTGGAGGTAGTGGAAAAAGTCGGCATCAAACATGACGGCCATCTTGATCACCTCGGCCACACCGGCGGCAAATTCGCGTGCAGGCAGTGTCGAGAGAAAATGGGGATCGATGTAGACTGCTTCGGGCTGATAGAAGGCGCCGATAAGGTTCTTGCCGTAGCGATTGTTTACACCCGTTTTCCCGCCGACACTCGCATCGACCTGGCTCAAAAGGGTCGTCGGGATCTGCACAAACCCGATGCCGCGCTGATAGAGACTGGCAGCAAATCCCGTCATGTCCCCGATCACTCCGCCGCCGAACGCTACCAGCAGGTCGGTGCGCTCAAAACGCGCCTGAAAGAGACGATCCAGTATCATCGTAACGGTTTCGAGGGTTTTGTACTCCTCACCATCGGGCACTTCGATGATCTCGATATGGGAAGCCTCGAGTCTCTCTACCAGATAGGCTTCATGTAGCCTGCGCACTGTCGGATTGGTCACCACGGCAATTTTGCGATCAAAACGCAGGGCAGGCAGCGCATCGATCGTGATCGTATAGGTCACATCGGCAGAGGGCAGTTGGATGGGGATCACCATGGTGACTCCTTAAACAGGGATTGTGCGGTACGGATGCTCATTTGAGATGGGCTTTAGAGATGCCCTTTATTTTACCTTAAAGTTCATTAGAGGCGCCCTCAAGCCTCTTCGGCTGGGATCAGAAGCTTGGGATGGCGTGTCGAATCGAGCAAATAGTCGCTGATGTGGGTCGAAAAGATCTTGAAAAGATCGTCCCGATAGACAGCGGACGTGAACGGTACCACGTGCAGCAGATGATCCATCTTTTCGATCTGGCGTAGCGGATTGACGCTCTTCTCTTCGATCTGAATAGTGGTCTGAAAAATCTGCGCCAATGTATTGTAGTGCTCCTCCACCCGCTTACCGGTTTCAAAATTCCCTTCGGGATCAAAATAACACAGGCACGGCTTGAGCTCCAGAGTTTCAGCTGCATAGAAAAGGGTCGAAGAGATCGCCTCCATCTCCGCCTCGTCTCCCATCAATACCGAGAGACGCTCGGCACCATAAAGCGGTGTATCTCCAAAGAGCAAAACCAGCTTTTTTTGCCCCAGCATCTCTTCGGGCATACCATCGTGGCCAAAAAGTTCGGGCCCCATGAGGATCAATCCAATATCTTTACCGGTCAAGTCGTCCATGATCGTAGAGAGCGGCTTATGGTCGCCGTAACGCACCAGCAGCTCCAGTCGTTCGCTCTCGTATGTACGCAACGCTTCGATGAGTTTAAAATCACCCGGATTGATCAAACGCACATAGAGTCGTGCCTCTTCAAGACGCTCCAGCAGATGAATCGCTTCGCTCATACGCATCAGCGCCTCATCGTTCTCTCGGTTGAGGTCAAGCACAAGATAGAGGTGACGCCCAAATGGCTCGGGGAAGCGGCCTTCGTCTTTGCGTATGCGATGATAGATGTTTTCGAGTACTTGAGGTTTGCCGAGGATCAGCAACGTATCCTGAGGACGAATCATCGTCGCACCGGTGGGTAAAATCTGCTTGCCGTCTCGATAGACCGCAACAATGCGCCACTTGACCTGCGCGATCGACCCAATGTGGCGATAGGCAAAGCTGCTTCCGTACGGAACAAGCACCTCCATAATCTCCCCTTGTGCCAAACCAACGTTTTGTGCAACAACCGGCACATTGGGAAGATGATCGTAGAGACGATTGGCGATCAGCTGGGGCGCATCGAGCACATGCGTCGCACTGTCATCCATGACCGAAAATGCCCCCCACATATCCAGCAGGACAATCTCCACCTGTCCATCGACAGCACGCACGTTATCCCAGCAGGCTCGCGCCTCATCATCGTGCTGCATCAAGATAAAGACCGAATCGATACGCAATGCATGCATCAATCGCGCCAATTTAACATGACTGGTTGGATCGAAAAGGTGCAGGTCGATGTTGGCCTGCTTGCCGATGGCCTCAGGGAGCGACTGGGGCGAAACGACCGTGTAGTGATTTTCTCCGATGCGCTTTTTGCCGATGCGCTCCAGAAACCGTTCGGCATTAAGTCCGTCGGCAAGGATCAATATCTGTTTCATTGGGCTCTTTTTGGGTACAATTTCGCACATAACTTTCAGGACATCTCGAAAAAGAGATCACCTCCACAACATCGAAAGCTTTTGTCTGCACAAAGCGGACCATAAAGGCCTGGCCAGAGCCAGGTCTAAAAGTTCCGGCACAGCGCAGGCAAACGATCTCGATGCCCAAAGGGCGGCAAAGCCGTTGTGGGTATGAGCTGTTTTGAGAGATGCTCTACAGGATTATACCATAATGGATTTTCAACTTGACGCCACCGACGGTGCGGCTCGTGCCGCGACCCTGACGACAGCACACTCCACCATTCAGACGCCGGTCTTTATGCCTGTCGGGACGGTCGGCGCAGTCAAGGCGCTCGATGCGATCGATCTGCAGACGCATTTGAAACCTGAGATCATTCTCGGCAACACCTACCATCTCTATCTGCGCCCAGGCGATGCGACCGTCGCACAGATGGGAGGACTGCACGGGTTTACCGGCTTTCCAAAAAGCTTCCTGACCGACAGCGGCGGTTTTCAAGCCTTCAGCCTCAGCGATCAAGTCAAACACGCCGAAGATGGCATCACCTTTCGCAGTCATATCGACGGAAGCACACACCACTTCACTCCCCAAAAGGTGCTCGATATTCAGTACAACCTCGGCTCAGACATCATGATGATCCTCGACGACCTCGTCGCCCTGCCCTCTACCCAAGAGCGCATCGCCCAAAGCATCGCCCGCACCACCCGCTGGGCCGAAGTCTCGATCGCCTATCATCGCAGCAATCAACAGCGCGGCGTGGGTGTGCACCAAAACATTTTTGCCATCATTCAGGGAGGCACCGACACCGCTTTTCGCAAACAGTCCGCTCAGGAGTTGACGCAACTGGACTTTGACGGGTTTGCTATCGGAGGCCTGAGTGTCGGCGAACCCAATCAGGCGATGTACGATACGGTGGAGTGGACCATCCCCTTTATGCCCTCCGACAAACCCCGCTACCTCATGGGAGTCGGTACCCCTGAAGACCTCGTCGAAAACGTCGCACGGGGTGTCGATATGTTCGATTGCGTCATGCCCACGCGCAACGCACGCAACGGGACGCTTTTTACCTCTTTTGGCAAAATCAACATCAAAAAGGCGGACTTTACCACCGACCAGACCCCCATCGACCCCGCCTGCGACTGCTACACCTGCCGGCACTACTCCCGTGCCTATCTGCGCCACCTCTTTCGCGCCCGCGAATTGACATACTTTCGACTGGCAACGATCCACAATCTGCACTACTATCTCGCCCTGATGAAACGGATACGCCAAGCGATTATGGATGGGCGTCTCCAGGCCTTTCGGCGAGAGTTTTACGCCAGTCGTCACCCACAAGGGTATCTCCAAAAATAGCTCATACCCACAATGGCTTTACCGCCCTTTGGGTATCGAGATCTTTTGCCTGTGCTGCGATAGACCTTTTCGACTTGGCTTTGCCCAAGCCCTGTTAACGGTGTGATTTGGGTCTGCCTTGCCCAGACAGAAGCTTCCGTTTGTTTGGGTTTGATTAATTTTAAGAGATGCCCGTAAGACCAATGCCTCAACCCCACAGCAGGACTCAGTGAATCTACGCTGCGCTCGTGTGCAGGGGCTTTGTGCACTGTTTGCATTGCACCCGCAAGTTCGGCAATGCTTTTTCGCAATGCCCTGGATGCAATGGAGGCACTCGGTTATGCATGTCTCTTTCGAGATCTGGTTTAATAGGCCGTTAATCTCCGGAGGGATATAATAGAAAAAAGTGCACAGGAGGCCGCCATGAAAACAATGGTCTTGATGCTGATTGCTCTGCTTGCCTACGGCAATACGCTGCCAAAGGATCTGGTGTGCAATACGGTTGACAAAGCCACGGTCGAAAAAGCATTGAAGCGATCGTTCAAGCATGCCCGGGCAGGCTCTTTGCCAATCGAACCTCCATATGATGTGAGTTTTTGCGAATATCTCGATAAAGTCCTGCCGATTTTCAGCATCTACTATTTTGGTGGTGCCAAGAGTTACGATACGGTCATACCGCCCTTTGATACCACCCAGGAGATCAAGGGTATTGGATTTGATGCAAAAATCGCCATCGATCCCTCAAGCAAAAAGATCGTTCAGCTCGTTGCTCGAACACAGAAGGGTGTCTTGTCGTTCATCTTTTCAGAAGGTGTTGACGACATCTCTTCTGAGCTCGAGCTCATGAAACAGTTGCGGACACAATTCAAATAACCCCATTTGTTTCGCATATCAATACAGCATCTTGCGCGTCAGTCGATGAAGCGTCAAGATCGTCTGGATCCAGATATAAATGTAGGGAATGACCACGATCCAGAACGGAATGCTGAAGGGCTGAATGATTCCATTGTGGGTCAGGCCAACAAAAGCAAAAAACATCCCGAAAACAAAGGCGCTCACTCCTGGACAGATCAGTGAGAAGCTCACCGGTGACTTTTTCTCACCGTAAACGTACTCCTTGAAGTAGTTGAGCTTTTTCATCACCTTGTACCCCATCACACCCG
>CAZWMZ010000106.1:0-11769 GCA_964634965.1 uncultured Nitratifractor sp.
GCGAGAGATGGACGCATCGCGCAGCACCGCAATCCCGCGCGAAAAATCCCGCGGCCGGGTACTGAGCATCACCAGCGCACCGCGGGCATAGACACGCGGGGCATCGAGCGTCATTCCGGCTGCATGCAGCTTGGTCGGATAGGCCATATTGGCCGAGAGAAATAGATCAAACGGAGCCCCTCGCTGAATCTGCGCAGCGAGCTTGCCGCTACCGCCGATGAGCGTCTCGACTCGGGTATCGGGATGATGAGACTCAAAGGCCTTGACCAGATCGGGCATCGCATAGCCGACATTGGCCGCGATGGCGACACGGATCGAACCGGCCTGTAACCCCATAAACAATGCAAAAAAGAATGCGACCCATTTCATGGGAAGCATTATAGCGTTATATACATTAAGATATAACGCTTTTAGATCCCGATTCCGTAGAGTTCATGGAACACTTTAAGAGCATAGCGGTCGGTCATCGATGCGATATAATCGGCGATCACCCGTACCGGCGTGCGATGTTCAAGCAACGCCCTCTGCGATGTGGGCAAGAGATCGGTATCGTTACGAAAAGCACGATAGAGGCCGCGGATGCACTCTTTGCCTGCGTGCATTTTGCGCACAATGCGCTCATGTCGGTAGAGGCGAGCATAGAGCCGTTTTTTGAGCCGCTTGAGTTCAGCAGCTACGGGGGCACTGAAACCGACCGGCAGGGGCACATCGGTCGGCAGTGTTGCACAGAGCGGCTGCGCAGTATCAAGCATCTCGACCCGCGGACGACTCTGATCGATGAGGTCTTCGACCAGGAGCTTGATGTGTGCCGCGACAAACCGATGCCGATAGAGCGAGTGATCCTGAGCGATTCCCTCATGCTGCACCATCGCATCGACCCGTTGTGCCAGCGGTTCATCAAGCAGATCGTCAAACGTGATCAAGCCGTATTTGATCCCGTCATCAATGTCGTGACTGGTGTAGGCGATCTCATCGGCATGATCGACCACCATCGCCTCCAGCGACGGATGACGCTCCAGATTGAACGCCTCGACGATCGCATCGGGCAAAAAAGGTTTGCGATAGGGAAACGAATGTTTGAGTACACCTTCGAGGGTCGCGAAGGTGAGGTTGAGTCCGTCAAAATTGGGGTAACGCTTTTCGAGTCGCGTCAAGACCCGAAAGGATTGGAAATTGTGTTCGAAGCCGTTGAGGTGGCCATCGGCCTTGAGCTGTTCATCGAGCGCATCACCCCCGATGTGCCCAAAAGGGGTATGCCCCAGATCGTGGCTGAGCGCGATCGCTTCGGCCAGGGTTTCGTCCAGTCCCAACTGGCGGGCAAGCGTGCGTGCGATCTGAGAAACCTCGAGCGAGTGGGTCAGGCGGGTACGAAAATAATCCCCCTCGTGATTGAGAAAGACCTGTGTTTTATACTCAAGCCTTCGGAACGAACTGCAGTGAAGTACCCGATCCCGATCGCGGGAAAATGGATCGCGAAAATCCTCTTCAAATCGATGAAAACGTTGCGCTGGTTGCATAAACGATCCTCTTTTTGGTTATAATTGTATCAAAAAATCAGGCCAGCCCATGCAGACCCGCACCGTCCATCATATCCGCTATGCCCTTCCCGAAGTAACGCTCCTCCAGGACAGCGGCATCGGGGTAGCCGAGATCGCCGCCCGCACCTGCTACGACAGCTTTGCACATTCCGAAAATGAGGCCATTCGCCGTGCCGCTGAAACGATCGATACCCAGGCGATCAACCTTATCGACGATTCGGAGTTGTTGCAGTCGCTGGCGTGGGTGTATCATCACCATTCGATCATTGAACACACGGTTTTGAGCTATCTTGTTCGTGGCACCTCACGAGGGGTTCTACAAGAGCATGCAAGACATCGTATCCAGTCCTTGTCTGTACGATCGACCCGCTACACCATGTCGTCGATCCTCCATGCTTTTGTCGCTGCTATCCGAAGCGGAGGGAGCGATGGACTGTTTGCCGAAGAGAGCCGCAAGCTCTTTATCGAACTCGTTCAACCTCTCGACCTGCTTGTAGTTGCCGACCCCTCCTATCAAGCCATCGAGATCGGTGCCATGTACGACAAGCTCAAATATCAGCACGACCAGGATCCCGATGCGTTTGTTGATGCAGCCATCGCCAAGTCCTCGCGGGAGCTCATCGACCAGTACGGCACCGATGGGGCTGGATTGTTCGCCGCATTCGAAGCGGGTAAAAAGAAGCGCAACGTCGGCGACGCATTCAAACACATTGTGACCGACAACTGGAAGGTGGACATGGTCGTGACCTTCAATCTGCGCAGCCTCAAAAACTACATCGACCTGCGCACCTCCGGTGCAGCCTGGTTTCAGATCAACTGGCTTGCCGAGGCGATGAAGGCGGTCACGCCGCCCAAATACCTTCGCCTGATCGACAAACATTATAATCAATACACCGAGACGTAATGGACGCTGGTTCTCGAAAAATACATTGGAGTTTCATGTGAAAAAGATCCTTTTGATGCTGATTGCCACCCACGCACTCTCCGCTGCCGGACTGGACAGTGCCATTGCTGCGACCCATGCTCCCTGGAAACGTATTCTCACCGCTCTTTATGCTCACCACCATCATCAACCTTTCTGGACTGCACCCGCCGATGCCTCCAGGCGCGCAGCACTGCTCGATCTGCTGGATGACCCCTACTTCAACTACAAAAACAAGCCGTTCAATCGCGCCACCATCGATCGTTTGCTGGCGCAACAAGGAAGCGACATACAGCCCGATGGCATCGGAGCCAAACTGGATGTAGCTCTGAGCGAAGCCTACGTACGGTTGCTGCATTTTGTTCGGGTCGGCGATGTTGATTGGGCCCTGGTCCAACGCAAAATGGCCCACCTCAAAGCGACGCAGGATGTACGTGCGACCTGGGAGATTACGCCACATGCCCTGCCCGATCCTTCGGCCATCGCTTCGGCCATCGAACGGGGAGAATTGAGCCAGTTTCTCGAACAAAACATCCCGCTTGCTTCGACCTACAAGGGGCTGATCGCCCAACTCCAACACTACCAGAATATGCCCGATTTTCCTGATATTCCCTATGGGAAGCGGCTCCAGGCCCACAGCTTTGACGATCGTTTGCGGCTGATCAAAAAGAAGTTGCAATTTTTTGGAGACTACCGTCGTTCGGACACCGGATCGGGCTGGAACAGCGATCTGACAAAAGCGGTGCGCTCCTTTCGGGAGCGACTCAACCTCTCGCAGGGCGACTACATCGACAACAAAACCATCCTCTATCTGAACAAACCCCGAGCGTTCTATCTCCGAAAAATCCTCACCAATCTTGACATCCTCAAACTCTACCCCCACACCTTTGAATCCGAGTATGTCGAGATCAATGTGCCCGATTTTCGTCTGCGCTACTATCAGCAGGGTCGTGAAATCTTTCGCAGCCCCATTGTCGTCGGCCGGATCGATCGCCCCACGCCAATCTTTTCAGATGCGATCGAGTACCTTGTCCTCAATCCCACCTGGGCCATCACCAACAACCTGGTCCGTCGCGATCTCATTCCGGTTCTCAAGCGCGACCCTGGCTATCTGGCGACCCACAATATCCATGTCTTTTCCGGAGGCAAGGAGGTTCCTCTCGACCGAAAGCGTCTCTTCGCAGCCGAACATGGCGGACCTGTTCCTTATCGTTTTGTTCAATTTCCCGGCGAAAAGAACGCCCTGGGTCGGGTCAAATTCATGTTCCCGAACCAATACGCCGTCTATCTGCACGATACAGACAACAAAACACTGTTTCAATACCGTTATCGGGTCTTCAGCTCCGGCTGCATGCGGGTGGGCAAACCGTTTGAGTTGATGCGGATTTTGCTGCGGCATGCCAAAGGCACCTACTCCGAATCGCGCATCCAAAAGATCCTGGAGACCAACAAACCCACCACCATCCATCTGACCAAACCGATCCCGGTACACATCCTCTACCGCACCGCATACCGCGAAGGCAACAAGGACTACTTCCTCTACGACATCTATATGTATGAACAGATGATTTACGAATCAAGCGAAGGCCACGTCAAACCTGACTTCACCGTCCCCAAAAAACGTCTCACCGGCGTCAAGCGAGTTGGTCGAATCCACACCGATACGCGCAAACATACGCCAAAACATGCCGCACCAGACGATCTCTTTTAGCACCCTCCCCTGCTCCATCAGAGATCGTACTCGCGCCATTTGAAAATTGAACATTGTGTTTCTGATGCCTGAAAAAGGCGCTTGAAAAATTCACGCATCCATCCGGCGCAGAATATCGGTGACGATCCGATAGCCGTGATTCAGAGCGATGGCGATCGAGCCTCCGCTTTTAAAGGCAATGTCTCCGGCGATGTAGATACCCGATACGCTTGATTCGAGGTTTTCCCGAATCACCGGTTCACCTGTGGCATCGAGCTGCAATCCGGCGCTTTTGAGAAAATCGACCGGGGTGGTGCCACCAATGGCATAGATCACCCGATCAAACACCTCGAAGGTTCCATCGGCAAAATGAACTTTGATGCGTCCTTCGTCGTTTGAGAGTTCGGTGATATCGACACCCAGTTTCGGTCGCACATGCCCGTGAGCAAACGCCTCGGCAATGGCCGCACGGTTGGTGGGGTTGGGGCGGGTGATCGCATCACGGCGATAGTTGAGCACGACAACATTGTTTCGAGCCAGCTCCACGGCATATTCGACCGCACTGTCTCCCCCACCCACAACGAGAAGGGTCTCGTCGCGGCCACACTTGTCGAGATTGTAGTTGACATATTTGCGGATCGAGGGGGGGATGGGGTAGTTGGGTTTGTTGGGTTTGCCCATGCGTCCGATGGCGATGACAACAAACCGTCCATAAAATTCGCCGCATCCAGCGCGCACGCAAAAATGATCCTCCTCTTTTGTGATGCTCTCCACTTCGCACCGGAAGTGACTCTCGATGGCGTGTTGATCGATCTGCTGATCAAAAAAGTCAATCGTACTCTCCTTGGTACCATCCATAAAAGGCACCGTTCCTTCCATCTCGACGATTTGGCCCTGCCAGTTTTTGTCCACCCGTTTGTTGTCTTTGTAAAACTTGCGAATGGTATCGGAGTGGTTGTCGCTCTTTTCGATCAGCAATACTTTCTCAAGCCCCAGGGCTTTGGCCTCGACGGCCGTACCAATCCCGCCGGGACCTCCTCCGATGATGATCAGGTCGTACAGTCTCTTTTCCATCTGCTTGCCTTTTGTATTTATTATGGTGTATTATAATATAAAACTACCCTTTTCCTCTGCGCAGTTTGATGCGCTGGATATGCGCAATCGCGACCGCCATCGCATCGGTTACATCGAGCGGCTTGATCGGCCGCTGAATGCCCAAAAGCCGTTTGACCATAAACGCCACCTGCTCTTTGGCTGCTTTGCCATTGCCGGTAAGCGCTTTTTTCACCTGCAGAGGGGTGTACTCGTAAAAGTAACCGATCTCCTGCAGGATTTTCAAGGAGAGTGCACCGCGAAACTGCGCCAGTTTGAGGACGCTTTTGGGGTTGTAGGCATAAAAGATATCCTCGATGGCTACCTCATCGATCGAACGCGCATTAAGAATCAGATCCAATCCCTCGACCAACTCGACGATCTGCTCCTGCAATGTCTCAGTACGAATGCGCAACAACCCTGCCTCGATCAGCGACATATTCACCCCATCGTATTCGAGGAGACTGTACCCAAGATTCCGGCTCCCCGGATCGATTCCCATGATGACCATGCTGACCTTTTCACTCCGTGAATATCTGCCGTGCACTTTGGCTTTAAGCCCCCTATTTTAGCTACATTTGGATAAAATTGCACCCAACATTTCACGTCGGTTATTCACATCGTGACCGCATCATGCGGAGCTTCCAACCCCCCAAGGATCAGCAGATGAACATCGGTGAAACAATCTTATCCAGGCTTCGCAACGAAATCACTCCCGACGAATACGAACGTTACATCCAAAACTGTCACTACGATTCGACCTCTTCACGGAGCAATCTTGCACTCTTTTTGGTGCCCAACATTCTCATCGCCAAATGGATCAAGACCAAGTACAGCGAGCAGATCGCCCACCTGTTTGAGATCCAGACCGGCATCAAACCCGAAGTCGTTTTTCGTATCGGTCGCCACCAGTCTGTCAATGCCTCCAGAAGCTCCGATGCTTCAACCAAAACACCTGCAGTCAAAAGTACCCATCTGAACCCATCCTTTACCTTTGAGAGTTTCATCGTCGGCGATTCGAACCAGTTTGCATATACTGCTGCCCGGAGCGTCACCGACAAACCGGGTGAACTCTACAATCCACTCTTTCTCTATGGTGGCGTAGGATTGGGCAAAACCCACCTGCTGCAAGCCATCGGCAACGCACTCTCCCTTCGGGGCAAACAGATCATCTATACCACCTTTGAGCAGTTTCTCAACAAATTCACTGCGCATCTACGTTCACAGACCATGGATCGTTTCCGAGAATACTATCGTGAGTGCGATGTTTTGTTGATCGACGACGTGCAATTTCTCAGTGGAAAAGAGCAGACTCAGGAGGAGTTTTTTCACACCTTCAATGAGTTGCATCAGGATCAAAAACAGATCGTCATCACCTCCGATCGTCATCCCAAAAAGATCGCCGGACTGGTCGATCGACTCCGCACACGATTTGAGTGGGGTCTGCTGGCCGACATCCAACCCCCCGGGCTGGAGACCAAGATTGCCATCATCGAAAAAAAGTGTGAACTCGACGGCATCAAGCTCGACAAAGAGATCGTCCACTACATCGCAACCAAAATGGGTGATAATATCCGGGAGATCGAGGGAACGATCATCCGACTCAACGCCATGAGCAGCATGCTGCGTCAGGAGATCACCCTCGAATTCACCCAAAACGCGATCAAAGATCAAATCCGGGAAAAGCAAGACAACATCTCCATCGACGATATCGTCAAAATCATCTCAAAAGAACTCAACATCAAACCCTCCGATATCCGATCGAAAAAGCGGACAAAAAACGTCGTCAATGCTCGACGCATCGCTATCTATCTCGCACGAAATCTCACCCCAAATTCGATGCCACAAATTGCACTCTATTTTGGCATGAAAGATCACACCGCCATCAGCCACGCCATGAAAAAGATCCACGAAGTGATCGAAAACGACGCCAATTTCAAGGTCCTTCTGGATGAACTTTCCAACAAGATTGAAACCATCCAAAAAAACCACATCAAAAATTGAATAAAAAAAAGCTATAATTTTCAACGTGAAAAAATGTGAAAATTTCTCCAACGGTTCGACACCCTCTTCAAACGGTAAGACGGGCCAAAGAAGCACTTTTCACATGATTCACACCGTTCTACTCATTACGACTGTATTTTTAAAAAACCAACGCCATCCGAGGGAGTATCGATGAAGGTACGGGTACAAAAACAGGTTTTAGAAACACTGCTGATTAATCTTCAGCCGTTTCTTGAAAAAAAAGACGCCACACAGATCACATCTCATATCTATTTTACTACGCAAACGGATACCTGTCTACTCAAAGGAACTGATTCCGAAATCGGTCTCCAGATTCTTAGCAACCAATTCGAAATTGACCACGAAGGAAGCTTCACCGCCAACGGTAAAAAACTGCTCGATGTTGTTCGTATCCTCAAGGACGACGAGATCATTCTCGAACTGCTGGAAACAACACTGCTGGTCAAACAAAAGCACTCCAAATTTAAACTCCCTGTTTTTAACGTTGAAGAGTACCCTGTATTTCCGACCACCGACGCCAAAGCTCAAATCGCTCTCGACTCAGGCCGCTTGATCCACAACCTCAAAAAGATCTCCCCCGCCATCGATACCAACAACCCTAAATTCGAGCTCAACGGTGCTTTGATTCATATCGGAACCGAACAGACCGATCTTGTCGGAACCGATACACGTCGGCTGGCCATCGCTTCCATTCCGGGAGGTTCGGAAGAGGCACTTTCGCTCATCCTGCCCAAAAAAGCGATCTTGGAGATTCAAAAACTCTTTTTGAGTCAAATTCACTTTTATTACGACGAAACCACTCTCATCATCGAAGGGGATAATACACTCTTTTTTACCCGTTTAATTAACGGAAAATTTCCCGACTATCAACGCATCATTCCGGCCACACTGAAACATCGCTTTACCCTCCCAAAACAGGCGATGCTCGATTCGATTCGGATGATCACAACGATCTCCCAGGAGATCAAGATCACCTTTTTGAGTGATGCCATCCTCTTCAACTCACTCAGCTCCGACAACGTTGAAGCCAAAACCGAAATCGAACTCAATACTGGATTGGAAGATAAATTTGAGATTGCGATCAACAGCAAATACATGCTTGACTTTTTGACGCACATAGAGAACGATACCTTTGAGATCGGTTTAAACGAACCGACGCTTCCTTTCTTGCTCCAGGATGAGAATTTTCTCTCCATTATCATGCCAATCGTTTCGTAATCCCCATGAAAACAGACAACTACGACCCGACACAGACCCAATACATCTTCATAACCGGTGGCGTGCTGAGTTCGCTTGGCAAAGGGATCACCGCTGCCAGCATCGGTACGCTGCTCAAAGCATCAAACCAGCGGGTGGGTGTTCTCAAGCTCGACCCCTACATCAATGTCGATCCGGGCACCATGTCGCCGCTGGAACACGGTGAAGTGTTTGTGACCAAAGATGGAGCCGAAACCGATCTGGATCTGGGACACTATGAGCGCTTTCTCGACACCTCTTTGACACGTGCGAACAACTTCACGACCGGACAGATCTACAAAACGGTGATTGAAAAAGAGCGCAAAGGAGAGTACCTGGGCAAAACGATTCAGGTCGTTCCTCACATTGTGGATGAGATCAAAGCACGCATCTTTCTGGCTGGCAAAGGGCGCGATATCCTCATCGTCGAACTGGGCGGTACGGTTGGGGATATCGAAGGATTGCCCTTCCTGGAAGCGATCCGTCAGATCAAACACGAATTGGGCCGCACCAATGTCATGAACATTCACGTGACCCTCCTGCCCTACATCAAAGCTGCAGGCGAACTCAAGACCAAACCGACACAACACTCGGTACAGGAGTTGCGCCGTATCGGTATCGCGCCCCACATGCTGGTGTTGCGTTCCGAAGTGCCTGTCAGCGGAGAGATCAAGCGCAAGATCGCCTACAGTTGTGATGTCGATGAGGACTCAGTCATCGTGGCCGAAGATGCAGCAACGATCTATCAAGTTCCACTCAACTTTTTGCGTCAGGATATGTTGATTCCTGTTTGCGAACAGCTGCGCCTCGATACCTGCCAGCCACAGATGGGTGATTGGAGCGAACTGGTACGCAAGATTCTTGCACCATCCGATGAGGTTAAGATCGCGTTTGTTGGTAAATACCTCGACCTCAAAGAGTCCTACAAATCACTGACCGAGGCTCTCGTACACGCA
The DNA here is from genome assembly GCA_964634965.1 of uncultured Nitratifractor sp. GTDB lineage: Bacteria > Campylobacterota > Campylobacteria > Campylobacterales > Sulfurovaceae > S017-3. The sequence continues at coordinate 9,460 of CAZWMZ010000106.1, forward strand.
GGAGCCCACACCGATCGTCGCGTCACCATCAAATGGGTCGACAGCGAAGAGATCGAAGAGGATGGCAGCGAAAAGTATCTCTCCGATTGCGATGGAGTGTTGGTTGCCGGTGGATTTGGAAAGCGCGGTACCGAAGGCAAGATTCAGGCGATCGAATATGCCCGTACCCGTAAAATCCCCTATCTTGGTATCTGTCTCGGGATGCAGCTGGCGATGATCGAATATGCCCGTCATGTTCTGAATCTGCCCGAAGCCAACTCGGTCGAATTTGACGAACACACCCCCGATCCGATCGTCTATCTGATCGATGCGTTTATTGATGCGAGCGGGTCGAAGCAGTTGCGCACTACCACCTCACCGCTGGGCGGCACAATGCGGCTGGGTGAATACCGCTGCGATGTGCGTGAGGGCTCCAACCTGGCTCAGGCCTATCGGGGAGCTTCGACCATCTACGAGCGCCATCGCCATCGCTACGAAGCCAATCCCCGTTATCGTGAGGCACTTGAGGCGGCCGGAATGATTGTCACAGGCGAATCGGATGGACTCATCGAAGCGGTCGAAGTGGTTGATCATCCCTGGTTTTTGGGGGTGCAATTCCATCCGGAGTTTACCTCGCGCCTGCAACACCCCAATGAAACCATCCTGGCCTTTGTGGAGGCAGCAGAGCGGTATCGTTCGCAGCGGACATGAGGGGCACTCTGCTTGACCCAACCGCGATCCAGAAGCGTCTCGAAGCGCGTTTGGATCACACGTTTCTGACCCTGAGCGATCTGCCATCTCCCGATCAGTTCAAAGGAATGGAACGGGCCGTTGACCGCATCGTACAAGCCATTCAAAATCATGAACGGATTGCGGTGGTAGGGGATTACGACGTTGACGGTGTGATCGCTTCGGCGATTGTTAAGCGTTTTTTCGATGCGATTGGTGTATCTGTCGAGGTGCAGATCCCCAACCGTTTTACCGATGGATACGGTCTGTCGCCTCGCATACTCGACCGGATCGAGGCTGTCGATGTGATCCTTACGGTCGATAACGGCATCGCAGCACACGCAGCAGCACAGGTCTGTCGCGAACGTGGGATCGATCTGATCATTACAGACCACCACATTCCTCCTGAGACCCTGCCCGATGCGTATGCGATCGTCGATCAAAAACAGTCCGACTGTTCCTTTCCCTGGGAGGAGGTGTGCGGCGCACAGATCGCGTGGTATCTCTGCGCAGCGCTTAACCGTACCCTCCATGCCGGAATCGAGATGAAAAGCTATCTCGACATGGTGGCCATCGCTATCATCGCCGATATGATGCCGTTGCAGCACATCAACCGTACGATGGTGATCGCCGGATTGCAGCAGCTGCAGCGTTCTGTGTGGCCTTTTGCACAGTGTGTCCTCCAAAACAGCCGACGATCGCTTGGGCGTGCCGAGGAGATCGCGTTTGGTCTCTCTCCGCTGCTCAACAGTGCCGGACGTCTCGACGATGCAGGGATCGCACTCGACTTTGTGCTTGCCTCCGATCAAACGGTGGCGTGTCAGCTCTACGGGCGTCTCATGCAGCTCAATCAAACCCGCAAAGCGATCGAAGAAGAGGTCACCGCCGCCGCCGCAGCTCAGGTCGACCCCGATGCGCCGGTGATCGTGGTCAGCGGTGAGGGGTGGCATGAAGGTGTAGTCGGGATCGCAGCCGCACGGCTGGCGCGGCGCTTTGAGCGGCCGGCGATCGTCCTGACCCAAACCGGCACGATCTGCAAAGGGAGCGGACGGAGTTGGCGGGAGTGTCATCTGTATGATCTGTTGAGCGTTGCACGCGAGAGATTGCTCAGTTTTGGTGGTCACAAAGCAGCGATTGGGATGCGCATCGAGCAGCAGCATCTCGATCCATTTATTGCAACGCTTTCTGAGGCGGCGCGTCTGCGGTGTGCGGCGGATGCGTCCGATGATCCTGCGATACTGGGGCATTTGCCGTTCGCGGTGATCGATGCGGCATTGATACGCTTGATCGACCGGTTTGAACCCTTTGGCATGGGCAATCCTCGACCCAAATTTGTCACCCCCAATGTCACACTCGTCGCACTCCAGACGATGGGCAAAGAGGGCAACCACCTGCGCATGACGTTCGAGTCGGATGGACGTTATCTTCAGGCTGTGCAGTTTAAAACCACCGCCACCTATTCCATCGGTGCGCGCTGCGAGATCGTCTATACCCTCAACGAAAATCACTTTCGCGGTGAGACGACGATCCAGCTGATGATCGAAAAAATCACACGTATTTGACCAAAAATGTCTAATTCCTACTTTCTAATTCCTAATTTTC
>CAZWMZ010000107.1:0-1734 GCA_964634965.1 uncultured Nitratifractor sp.
AAATTAAAAAATAAAAATTAAAAAATAAAAATTAGAAAGTTTTGTTGGGTGTGTCTTTTGTAGGCTCCTCTTGTAGGTGCTTTTTTGATTATAAAACAGAAAAGAAAGGTAGCAATCGTGTCGAAAACATCCAAGTCTTCAAAGTCAAACACCCAACACCCAACACCCAACACCCAACACTTGCAGCCCGACAGGGCGGAGTTTCTCGCCAAAAAAGCCTTCTTTGATCGTGTATTGACTCTGTATGGGCGCCATGCGGTTCTGGAGGCACTCGAAGATAAAAAACTGACGATCCACAAACTGCACCTCTCTACGTCGAACAGACCTTCAGTCGAGCTTGATCGCATGGTCAAGCTCGCCGAAGATCGTGCGATTGAGATCGCGTATCATGACAAAGCGGCTCTGTCGCGTATCTCAAAAAACGCCCGCCAGGATCAGGGGGTAGCGCTTGATATCGTGATGGACAATTTCCAAACGATCCCTGAGATCATTTCCAAAAATAACCCCTTCAGAATCGTAGCACTTGACGGCGTCACAAATCCCCAAAACATGGGAATGATCATCCGTGCGTGTGCTGCAGGTAATGTCGATGCGTTGTTGCTCTCGACTCGCCGCAACGCCCGTTTGTCTGCACAGGTGATTCATGCCAGCGCCGGGACGCTTTTCAGGCTCCCGATCGTGCAGGTGCGTGATCTCAAAGAGGCGCTTACGTCACTCAAGCAAAACGGAGCGACCCTCTATGCTCTCGATGCGCACGCGGTGCGTGACTATCGCCAGGCCGATGCAAACAAGGCGGTGTTCGTGCTGGGCAACGAATCGGAGGGCATCTCGGATGAGATAGCCGCTCTGTGCGACGAAGCGATCGCAATTCCGATGCAACGCGGGGTCGAGTCGCTCAACGTCGCCGTGAGTGCCGCACTGATTGCTTACGCGCAGCCATGGTCTACCTGAGCCTCTTCGTGTCGGCATGGGTTTCGGCCACCCTCTGGCCGATGGGCAGCGAAGCGTTATTGCTCTACGATGCGGCGCAGGGGTACTCTCTCGTGTGGCTGCTGATCGTCGCAACAGTGGGCAATGTCCTCGGGGCGGTGGTCAACTACTGGATGGGGCTTGGCGGCGAAGAGCTGCTCGAGCAGCGTCGTCTCATTCGGCCCGGGGCTCTTGCGCCTGCACGTCGCTATTTTGATCGCTGGGGTGCGGTGACGCTGCTGGGGAGCTGGCTGCCGATGATCGGGGATCTTTTTACCTTCGTTGCCGGGATCGTTCGTTATCCTTTTGGATGGTTTCTTTTTTGGGTTACCCTGGCCAAAGCCGGACGCTATGCGGTGCTGTTGTGGGGGTATGGTCGGTATGCGGGCTCTTGATCTTTTCGGAGGCTCTGGCCGAGTCGGACGAGGCGTTTTGGGGGTGGCCGTGTTGGCTGCAGCGCTCTTCCTGGGGTTCTTTGTGCGGGTCTATCGGATCGATGGTACGAGCATGAACTACGGCCTGATCGATGGGGATCTGGTGTTGGCATGGAGGCGTCCGGGCACGATCCATCGTGGCGATCTGCTGGTCGTTCGCCATCCAGATGATCCGCAGCAGCGCCTCTACATCAAGCGCTGTGTGGCTCTGCCGGGGGATCGCTATTTTGTCAAAGAGCGTCTTTTGTACCTGCAGCTTGAACACAATGCGACCTTGACAGCGCGGCTCGCTGCAACGTATGGGTTGGAGACCGCACCCACTCAGGAGGGC
>CAZWMZ010000108.1:0-4999 GCA_964634965.1 uncultured Nitratifractor sp.
CGCAACCATCGGTCTGGCGCTGATTGCCCAGGAGTTTGGATGCGACGACCTTGATGGTACGATCGAAAAAGAGTCGATCCAGTCCGCCGCCGGAGCCGCCAGCGCGCAGGGCATGGATCTGGAGCATTTTGTGAGCCTGATTAAAAACGCAGGATTTAAGCCGATCGAACGCGATTCTCTCTATCGTGAACTGGCTCTCTACTGAGCGTATCTCTCAGAGGATACGGTGTTATATTCTGTGCTATGTGGGCGTTTTGACCCGGCTTGCAAATGTTTTCCTGTATGGAACACGATGCCTGACGAGTCAGACACGATGCCATCAAAAAGGAGCAGCAGATGAACAAGCAGACCATGACGATGCGGGACAATCGCACAGGAGAGGAGTACCACTATCCGATCTTGGAGGGGACCCGTGGTCCTTCGGTGGTGGATGCCCGATCTTTTTTCAGTGACACCGGATTGTTCTTGTACGATCCGGGCTTTACATCGACGGCCAGTTGCGATTCGGAGATTACATTCATCAACGGTACCAAGGGAGAGTTGCGTTATCGAGGGATTCCCATCGAGACGCTGGCAACAGAGCATACCTATCTTGAGACATGTTATCTGTTGCTGCACGGACATCTGCCCGATGCGCGGAGGCTGAACGAATTTGATCTGGAACTGCGTCACCGTGCTTTTTTGCACGAAGGATTGCGCAATCTTTTTCGTGCGTTTCCAGACAATGCCCACCCCATGGCAACTTTGAGCGCTGCGGTGACGGCACTGGCGTCTTTTTACGGTGAGCATCTTGTGCTCGAAACCCCCGATGACTATGCAGCCATGGCACACCGCATTATTGCCAAGATCCCGACCCTGGCTGCCTATGCCTATCGTCACTCGCTCGGTATTCCGTTTATCTATCCCGACATCGATTTGTCGTTTACGGAAAATTTCTTGACAATGATGCGTGCCTATCCCGGCGGCAAAATGCACCGAACTCTACAAGGGGAGCGACGGATACGCGACGTAGAGATCCAGGCACTCGATACGATCTTTACGTTGCATGCCGATCATGAACAAAACGCCTCGACGACGGTGGTGCGCAGCGTCGCTTCGACTGGCGCGCATCCGTATGTGGCGATTGCGTCGGGCATCGCGGCGTTGTGGGGGCGGGCCCATGGCGGCGCCAACGAATCGGTCATTGCACAACTTGAACAGATCGGCAGCGTCCGTCATGTCGAAAAATTCATCGCCAGAGCCAAAGACAAAAACGATCCGTTCCGGCTCATGGGATTTGGTCACCGTGTTTACAAAAACTTTGACCCAAGAGCTCGAATACTTAAGCAACTTCAGGATCAGTTGCGCGATGAGCTCAATCTGGACACCGAGCTGATGGAGATTGCACGCCGCATTGAGACGATCGCACTGAAGGATGATTACTTCATCGAACGCAAACTCTACCCCAATATCGATTTTTATACGGGCGTGATCTTGACGGCGCTGCAGATTCCCCGGTCGATGTTTACGCCGATCTTTGTCATCGGTCGTACCGTCGGATGGGTTGCGCAGTGGATCGAGTTTCGGCACGACCCTGCTGCCAAAATTGCCCGTCCACGCCAACGCTATACGGGTGCCTGACCCCAATCCCGAATTGAATATGCGCATTGCTCGTATTCAAGGGCTTTGTGTCGCATGTGAGTCGCACCCGCAGGAGTGTCGATGATTTGATGCGAAGCCCCTGGATGCGATGATGGGGCAGAGTCGTGCATTTCTATTTCGGGATTTGGGGTCTAAGCCAACCCGTGATAGAATGCGCCATTTTGAGAGGATGGGTGATTGCCATGGTACTCATGATTGACAACTACGACAGTTTTACCTACAACATTGTTCAGTACTGCCGTGAACTGGGTGCCGACCTGCACGTCATTCGCAACGACGAGCTGAGCGTGCGGGCGATCCGGGATCTTGAGCCGGAAAAGATTCTGCTCTCACCCGGCCCATCGACCCCCGACGATGCGGGTGTAACCCTGGAGGTGATCGATGCGTTTGCTGCGACCGAGACCCCGATGCTGGGTATCTGCCTTGGGCATCAGAGCATTGCGCAGGCGTTTGGGGGCGAAGTGGTGCGTGCCGGACAGATGATGCACGGCAAAACATCTCAGGTACATGTCGATCGAGAGACCCCCATCTATCGAGAGATTCCCACTGAGTTTCGCGCGACCCGCTACCACTCCCTGACGGTCAACCGTGCCCATCTGCCGGAGACGATCGAGGTGACCTCTCACAGCCTCGATGACAACGAGATCATGTCGATTCAGATACGCCATCGCCCTATCTACGGCGTGCAGTTCCATCCCGAATCGATACTGAGCGAGTACGGCCATGAGATACTGGGTAATTTTCTTGCGCTCTGATTGTTTCTAAAATACACAATGTACGAAAACCTCCGAGAATTCTATTTGGCTTATAGATAAGTTAAACCCCCCAAAAGATACAATGCCATAACTCACACTACCAAAAGGAGAACTCAATGGCGCAAAAGGCGATTAGAGAATACGACGGCAAGGCGCTGTTCGCCCGGCATTGGAACGACTATTTTGATGGGTTCCATTACGGATTCAAGTCGGTGCTGGTCACCAGCGGCGACGAACTGCGTGCCAAGGCCAAAGAGCACGGCTTCGAGTGGCTCACTCAGGAGCCCCTCGTGGCCAAACCCGATATGCTGTTTGGCAAGCGGGGCAAAAACGATCTCGTTCTGTTCAAGGTGAGCAAACCCGGTGATGTAACGCTCGAAGATGCTGCCAAATGGATCGACGAAAAGCAGGCACACGACGTGACGCTGCTCTCCGGCCAAAAGGGCAAGCTGACGCACTTTATCGTCGAGCCGTTCACCCCCCATACGCAGGATCAGGAGTATTACATTTCGGCTACAACCGTGGGCGAAGATGATGTACTCTACATGTCGGCCGAAGGGGGCATGGAGGTCGAAGAGGGCTGGGATGAGAAGGTCAACGAAGTACACATCCCCATCAACATGAACGACGCAGATATGGAAAAGATGGTGCACTCCCACATTCCTGCTGACATTCCGGCCAACAATCGAGAAGCCTTTGCATCCTTTGCCATTCAGTTTTTCAAATTTTACCGTGATTTGAACTTTGCCTACCTCGAGATCAACCCGATCGTGATGCTGGATGGTGGCGAGATGGCGATTTTGGATCTGGTGGCGCGCCTGGACGACACGGCCGGATTCATGATGCGCGATCAGTGGGGTGAGATCGAATTTCCCACGCCGTTTGGCATGGAGGACAAAACACCCGAAGAGGAGGCGATCGCCGAGGCCGACTCCAAATCAGGCGCGTCACTGAAGCTGACGATCCTCAACCCAATGGGTCGCATCTGGACGATGGTCGCCGGTGGAGGCGCATCGGTCGTCTATGCCGACACAATCGCTGACATGGCCGGCGTCGAAGATCTGGCCAACTACGGTGAGTACAGCGGGGGCCCGACCACGGGCGAGACACGCTTCTATGCCGAGACGATCTTCGATCTGATGACCCGCTACGACGATCCGCGCGGCAAGATTCTGATCATCGGAGGTGCGATCGCCAACTTTACCGACGTGGCCAAGACCTTTACCGGGATCATTCAGGCCTTTGAGGTCTATGCCGATAAGCTCAAGGCTCACAAAACCAAAATCTACGTTCGCCGTGGCGGTCCCAACTACGAAAAAGGACTCAAAGACATCAAAGAAGCCGCCGATCGGCTGGGACTCGATATGGAAGTCTACGGGCCTGAAACCCACGTAACCGACATCGTGCGCATGGCGCTTGAAAAATAAGGGAGGCACACCACAATGAGCAGATTGTTTACCAAAGACACCCAGGCTATCTTCTGGAACAACAACAAAACCGCGATCCAGCGCATGCTGGATTACGACTATGTCATCGGGCGCGAGACCCCTTCGGTCGCGGCCATTGTCGCACCGACGAGCGCCAACAAGTTTGAGAAGTTTTTCTACGGTCCCGATGAGATCATGGTACCGCTGTATAAAAGCACCACCGAGGCCAAGGCCGCACAGCCTCAGGCTGATGTGCTGCTTAATTTCGCTTCGTTCCGTACCGCATACGATGTGACGATGGAAGCGCTCAAAATCGGTGGGTTCAAAACCATCATGATCACTGCCGAGGGGATTCCTGAGCGTCTGGCGCGCACAATGAACCAGGCCGCACGTGATGCAGGTGTTACGGTCATCGGCCCGGCAACAGTTGGTGCGATCGCCCCCGGTGCATTCAAGATCGCCAACATCGGCGGTACGATTGACAACATCATCAACTCCAAGCTCCACCGCACCGGCAGCGCAGGTCTGGTGACCCGTTCAGGAGGATTGTTTAACGAACTCTCCAACATCATCGCCATCAATGCCGACGGCATCGCCGAAGGCGTGGCCATCGGCGGTGACCGGTTTGTTGGATCGGTCTTTATCGACAACATGTTGCGCATGGAGTCCAACCCCGATGTGAAGTACATGATCCTGCTCGGCGAAGTAGGGGGTACCGAAGAGTACAAAGTGATCGAAGCGATCCAGTCGGGCAAAATCACCAAACCGGTGATCGCATGGTGCATCGGTACCATCGCCAAACACTTCAGCAGCGGTGTGCAGTTTGGTCACGCCGGAGCTTCTGCCAACGCCGATGCCGAAACCGCCGAAGCGAAAAACCGCGCCATGGCCGAAGCGGGCATTCATGTTCCTGAGAGCTTCAACGACCTGCCGCGCGTGATCAACGACGTCTACACCAAGCTCTACAACGAAGGCGTCATCACCGAGATCGAAGAGCCTGCGTTGCGCACCATTCCCAAGGTACGCCGCCCAAGCAGTTCATCTGTACCATCAGCGACGACCGCGGCGAAGAGGCGACCTATGCCGGCTTCCCGATCAGCTCGGTCGCAACCCCCGATACCGGCAAAGGGGTCGGCGATGTGATCAGCCTGTTGTGGTTTAAAAAGGTCTATCCCA
>CAZWMZ010000109.1:0-13337 GCA_964634965.1 uncultured Nitratifractor sp.
GCAAACAGCAAACCAATAAGAATCATCCAGCGGACAAAGAGGGTTTTCATTTTTCAACTCCTTTGGTGGGGCGCAAATGGCCGATCCATCGGAATCGCTCGATTGAAAGGAGGTTCAGGAAGTGATATCGAGCCAATCCAATGCATCAGAACAACGTGCAACCCGGCTGTCTCCGGAGAGGAGACCCGTGGCTTTCCGTCCCTGTCTCGCGACAGGTTTGGCCCGATCTGTAACATACTTTTGAGAAAGCATGCTCATGCGAGCATTGTAAAAGCTGATTGTCAAATTTTTGTCAAGTTCAAAAAAATATCACTGTTACGAAAGGGAAAAAATAGTGTAAAACAGCCATATTATGGATACGTATGCAGTATATGTAAACAGTAACAAAATGTAATACTTTTTACATCTTGCTCAAAATGAACTCAAAAACATGATAAAGAAATTACATGGATAGGTATTGTTTAGGACTTAAGTCTGTTTATTACAAAAAGTAACAAAAAATAAATATTGGAATTGTATAATTTGAAAGCGAGCAAGAAACAACAACTGTTTTATTTGTTATCTGTACTGCGTAACGGAAACATAACGATTCGGTCGTGGTATCTTGAGGGGATCGGGTGCAGACAGGGGTTGGTCGATGGGTCTTTTCAGGGTTCTTTGGTCTTGTCCGCCCGCACCACGGATGGGCGCGGTACGCAAAATCACTCACGCTCCCCGGCCAAAACCAACGCGACGCAAGACATTGTCGCCGGTTTTGATCATATAGAGCACGGTACCGGCTACGTGCATCACGATCAGTGCCATGAGAAGCCTGGTGCTAATTGTATGCAACAGTTTGGCATTGTGGGCCAGTGTGCTCATCTGCGCATAGAGTTCGCCCTCCTTGCCCAGGAAGACGATCTCGCCTGCACCGGAGAGTTTGGCTGTGGCCATGCCGCTGAGCGCGACAACGAAGATCAACAGATAGATCAGTCGGTGATTCCATGTGATGAGCTGTTGACGTGCACGTGAAACCTCCAGCGGGGCAAGTTCGGGGGCACGCATGACGAGTATCAAGCGTACCACCGCAATCGCGCCAGCCAGCAGCCCCAGAAGCATGTGCCCCTGAAGCGAACCGATCTTCTCGGATGTATCGGGCATATTGGAGAGAATCAATCCACCCGTCAAGAGCAGAACCGCCAGCAAGGCACCGTGGATCCAGTGAATCGAAGCAATGAGATTGGAATATTTTTGCGTCATGTTTCGTCCTGTGTTGTGTGGGTTAAGTCCAGCCATCCACTCAAGCATGGCGTTGGACAACATAAAAGTGCGGCGTATGCTATCCGATCAATCTAAACCCAATCTAAATCCAACCAAACCAGCCGAGTTCAAACACGTTGCGCATCGGCCATCACCAGGCCAAAGAGGACATTGACGTTGCGTTGTTCGAGGGTACGGGCGGCCTCCTGAAGTGTCAAACCAGTGGTCACAATATCGTCCAGCAAAATCGCGTCTCCTCCAGGAGGGCCGGTGTAGACAAAGCCGCGTGGATGGGCCAGTCGATAGGCAAGGCTCTTGCCCGCATAATGAACTGCATGACGCGCGCGCAATCCAACAGGGTCGGATCGGAGTCGAACATGACGCAGACCATGCAGCATCGCCGCAGTGTGCGAATAGCCGTGTGACACTTCGCTGCCTGCCGTGACGACTCTGATGGCCGTCTCCTGTGAGATCTTCTGCACAAACTCATCCAAAAACGGTGCGATAAAATGGCGGCCAAAGTAGCGATAGACACGCCAGCCCGTCGGGGTGTGCTTGGTGAGCAAAAAGGGCTCGAGATGTTCATAGGCAAAGAGGCTTACCACCTCCAGCGTCCCGATCTTTCGAGAGGTTGGTGACGGAACCAGCAGACGATCGCGGCACGCATCACACACCACGCTCCATGAGAGACGATGGCAACTCTGACAACGCATTTCAACTCCTGTTAAGTCTCTTTGGCTATATTGCCAAAAACATTTCTACGCCTCAAGGAAAACTTTCAATGATGCCCTTCAGCGATGAAGACCTCTGTGTCGCAATCAAACATTTTCTTCCCACCATCGAATCCTACATCGCTTCGCACAATGGAACGATGCGGTATCTTGGCGTCAAAGACGGCACGGCATGGATCGAACTCGCCGGCAGCTGCAACGGATGCTCCATGAGCTCCCTGACGACCAAGGCGGTAGCCCAGCGCAAATTGCGCGAACTGATTCATCCCGAACTGGTCGTTGAGAGCATCTTTCCGGGTCAAGAAGGTCACCTCCCCGAGGGGTTGGTTACCGACTGCGAAGGGTAACGCCAGATCGCCGACTCAAAAGCCACAATGCGTCCGTTATGCACCTCGATCCCCTCCTCACGCAAGAGGGCGATCTTGGTCGCCATCCCCTGGCCGCCACTGTACTGCCCTGCCATACCATCGGATCGTACAACTCGATGGCATGGTACTGCCGGCGCATGTGGGTTTTTTGCCACGGCGCTGCCAACAGCACGTACAGCACCGGTACCGAGATGACGCGCTATCTCACCATAGGTCGTGACTCGACCGCGCGGGATCTGGCGCACGGCATCCCATACGGCCTGTTGAAACGGTGTCGGCATTGGATTCTCCTTTGGAAGAGAACGTTTCAGAGGTGCCCTTTAGACATTCTTTGCTAAAATTATAACAAAAATGCGGGAGCGTCATCGTGACAAGAAAACAGATCGGATATTTTGGAGCCATCATCGGTCTCGCGCTGGCCGTGCAGGGATGCATCCCCTCACGCGGACGCTGTCTGCCGTACATGGAGCGCACCGGATACTTTTGCTACAAACAACACAATTATGGACGTTATGTCAGCTCCAACTACAAGCAGGGCGTCCGGGACGGATGCCGTACCGGTGAGGGGTACTTTCGGCGCAACTACTCCCTCTCGTCCTATTCTGAGGATTATCGAAAAGGGTGGGATGCCGGACGATCGGTCTGCCGCCTGATCATCCCCAAAGAGGCCCAATCCTCAATGCGTCGACGTTACCGCTGATCTCTGCGCTCCCCTTTTCTTTCGATAGACGACCGGATCGACCACGCCTGCAGCAGCAAATCCGGCCAGACGCAGTCGGCAGCTGTCGCAGACGCCGCACGCCTGCTCTTCGTCCTGATAGCAGCTCCATGTATGCTCCAGTCGCACGCCCTCTTCGATCGCACGCGATACGATCTGTGCTTTGGTCATCTGCACAAGCGGCATCTCGATCGCCAGACGGGTCGTCTCGCGCGTGCCCAGATCAATGGCGCGTTCCATCGCCTCGATGTAGGATGCTCGACAGTCGGGATAACCGCTGCTGTCCTCTTCGACCACGCCGATGACAAGCCTCTTGGCACCATGCTTTTCAGCAATCGCTGCAGCAATCGAGAGAAAAATCCCATTGCGAAACGGCACATAAGTGATCGGCACCCCAGGTTCGATCCCATCCACAGGCACCTCAAGCGACGGATCGGTCAAGGCCGAAGCACCGATCTGAGCAAAAAAAGGCAGATCGATCTCATAGCGCTCTGTCGCCTCCAGATCGTCGGCAATCGCACGAAAACACTCCAGCTCCTTACGCTCGGTACGCTGACCGTAATTGAAATGAACCGCCACGATCTCATAACCCTCTTTGCGCGCCAACGTCGCCGCCAATGCACTGTCCATCCCACCAGAGATAATGCACACAGCTAATTTTTCCCGATGCATCAACCACCTCATTTTTGTGCGCATTATACCACAAGCACAACCCAAAGCTCAATTTTGAGGTCACCCCTCATTTTAATTTTTAATTTTTACTTTTTACTTTCTAATTTTTAATTTCTAATTTCTAATTTAAACGCTATACTCCCCCCATGATTTCCATAGACAACACCACCGACTGCACCCTGGATACCCCGATGCTCGAAGCGATCGCCGATGCATTAACCCAACGGGAGATTGAGTTGGTCATCTGCGACGATGCGACCATCGCTGAGCTCAATCGCACCCACCGCCAGATCGATGCGCCTACCGATGTACTCAGCTTTCCGCTGGCGGGTGAGCATGACCACATGCCGCTGGGTACCGTCGTGATCGCCTGCGATCATGCCAGGCGCAAAGCCGACGAGCTTGGTCATACGCCCGACGCAGAGATCGCGCTGCTCTTTATCCATGGGCTGCTGCATCTGCTCGGATACGATCACGAGACCGACGCCGGACAGATGCGCGAGCGTGAGCATACACTGATCCGAATGTTTGAGTTGCCCGAAAGCCTCATCGTCCGTACCGAGGAGCGACCGTGAGCGATCTCGTGATCTTTATCGTTGCGCTCGTCGTCCTCATCGGCAGCGCTGACCTGCTCATCGCTCAGAGCGAAACGATCGCCAAACGATTTGGGCTTTCGGAGTTTTTTATCGGAGCGACACTGATCGCGCTGGGTACCAGTCTGCCCGAGATGGCCGCGTCGATCGCAGCGAGCTGGCACGGCAAACCAACACTGGCGATGGGCAACATCATCGGATCGAACATCCTCAACATCACGCTCGTGCTGGGGCTGGTCTTTTTGATCGCACGCCGCATCGATCCGCATCGCGATTTTTTTGCCAAGGACAGCAGCTGGGCGCTCTTTCCGGTCTTGATCTTGCTGTTGATGCTGATCGACGGGATGCTGAGTCGTTTTGAGGGGGGCTTGCTGCTCGCTCTGATGGGGGCTTATCTGCTCTTTCTGATCCGCGATGGACGCGAGATACTCATCGAAGAGGAGGATTCGACCGAAGCGCCCCCATCCTTTCGTCCGCTCAAGACGACGCTTCTGTTGATCGCCGGTTTTCTGGGAGTGATCTACGGAGCCGACTATCTGGTTCTAAGCGCACAGCAGATCGCCCGCATGTTTCACATCAGCGAATGGATCATTGGTGCGGCGATGATCGCCATGGGTACCTCCATGCCCGAACTGGTCGTGTCGATCGCAGCGGCGCGGCGCGACAAAGCTGACATGGCCATCGGCAACATCATCGGCTCCAACATGGCCAACATCTCTGTCGCGCTTGGCGGTGCGGCACTGGCGCGGCCTTTGCAGTTTGAGGTGCAGGCCTATCTGTTCGATCTGGCGACCCTCTCGGTGGCGACGCTGATGCTGGTCTTTATCGCAGCGAACAAGATGTACAATCGCGCCGCAGGGATCAGTCTGCTGATCGTGCTGGCGTTGTTTGTGCAGCACCTCGCGACGGCTTAGCGGTGGACGCAGACGGCGGGGTGACGCTGCGATTTGCTTCGGGTGTGGGCGCGGGTCGAGTCGGGGCGCGTTTGAGGCGATGCATCATGCGCCTGGCAATGGAGCGCATCGCCTCCTCCATCGCATATTCGATGGCGCCAAAGAGCGCTTTGGCCTCGTGGTCGGTCGCGCTGCTTTGTGCGATCGTTTCGAGCTCACTCAACTCTTCGTCACTGAAATCGCGGGTCATAAAGAGCATCGCCTGCTCATTCTGCTCGCGCATGCGCTTGACAAACCCATCGCGCATCTTTTTCAGTTGCCCGGCATCGAGCTTCCAGCCGCTGCGTGCTGCAAGCTGCCGTATCATCGGCATGTAGAGCGAATCAAAAAAGCCAACAAGCACCTCCTCATCGTACATCCCTTTGACGATGGCATGCACCGCTTCGGTGCGATTCTTAGGCAGCGGTTCGCTCTGAAGACGGGTAAAAAAGGCACGGTACTCCTCTTGCGTCTGCGGCTCCCCCATCAGCACTTCGGCGCTGACAAGTTTGCGCATCACATCGTGCCCGTAGTTGGCGATGATCGCATCCATCTCCGATTCGCTCAGGTGCTGCTGTAGATAGGTGCGAAACCGGATCGACAACAGCTGCGAATCCTGCATCAGCGGCAGGTCGTTTCCGGTCTGTTTCGCCATCATCTGCCCCATCTGATCGATGCTCTGTTCAAACGAAAGCAACTGATCCTCCGCACCGGAGATCAACAGATAGCGCTCCACCTGTTCGGGGGTGGCTGCCGTCAATCCAATTATCATGCTCGCCAGGAGCCATATCGATCGTTTCATCGTAACCTCACGTGTTGGATTCTTCACGGCCATCATACCGCAAACGTGTTAACGCATCCCTGCGATCGTCCAATCTGCATTCCAAAAGGCGTCTCCAGAACAGGATGGTCTGCATGGGTGCCGGCTCCGGTCCTGGAGCATCTTTCGGGGCAGGTATACCGTGCTGAATTTTGATTGCAAAATACGGGATTTTGCCCAAATCTCAAAATCGAATTCTTCGAATCTGCGCCATGCTCATATTCAAAGGCTTACGTCCAATGCGAGTCGCACCGCAGGCGCGGCGATGACAGCACGCGAAGCCTTGGATGCAATGATGGGGCAGAGTCGTGAATTGCTGTGTCGGGATTTGGGTTTGGGTAACTCTTAGCATTTTTGTGTACAATACCATCATGAACAAGCCATACATTTCAGGACTCATTTTTGTTGTTGTGCTCTTGATGAGCAGCGGGTGCACGCAGGTGGTCACTGCCCCCATCAAAATCGCCGGCGCGACGGTCAGTGCGACACTGGATGTCGCCGGATCGGCTGCCGGTGCCGTCACCAAAGCCGTCACCGGAGACGATTGATACATGCTTCGCATCGCCCTGCCTGCGTATCGCGATCTCTCCGTGAACGATCTGCGGGAGGCACTGGTCAATTACATCCTTGCTCGCCAGCGCGGCGAAGGGCTGGTATTGCGTCTGGATGACTCGGAGCCGCTTGAGGGCCCTGCAGAGCCGATTGAACCCATCCTGGAGAGTTTCGCGTTGCAGTGGGATCATCTGTTGCGCCAAAGTGAAAGTCACCGCTTTTATCAACAGCTGGGTCTTACGCTCCTGAAACAATCCAAAGCGTTTGTCTGCACATGCATTCCGGCCTCTTCCACAGCATCATCCCAACCGGTCGCGTGTGACGGCCGTTGTGCCAACAACGGCGTCGAGACCCTCTCTCAGCTCCAGAACGACCGGATACCGTTCGTTCTGCGCATGCATCGGCCCGAAGATTCTGTCGTACTGCACGATGCAATGCATGGTACGTTGGAAACATCGCCGCAGGAGATCGATTCGTTTGTCATCGTGCAGGCCGATGGTCAGCCCTCCCCTCTCTTCGCCTGTGCTGTGGACAACATGCTCAGCGGTGTCACAACCATCGTGCGACAGGCGCCTGATCTGGACGATACGTTTCGTCAGATTCATATCTGTCGCCAGCTCGATTATCATGTGACAACCACCTGGGTTCATCTGCCCCCCATACTTGGACCGGACGATCAGCCGCTTCGGATAGACGATCCGTATGGATCGGTTGTGGGTCTGCTCAATGCAGGCTTTTTGCCGGATGCAATCATCAACTATCTGCTCGCTGCCGGCAATACGGTCCCTCAGAGCATCTTTACACTCGCCGATGCGATCAGCTGGTTTGATCTCTCCTCGCTCTCCCTGACGCCGGTTCGGTTCGACCTCGAGGCGCTCCGCAAACGCAACCGAGCTCATCTGGGGCGCATGGACGACAAGGCACTCTCCAGCCTGTACGGTTTTGCCGATCCGGACATCGGACAGATGATCAAGCTCTATCTCTCCGAAGCCGACACACTGCAGGAGCTGGATGACCGGATCAAGCCCATCTTTGCCCCCAAGCCTTGTCGTGGGGAGCGGGGCGATGCGATGCGCATGCTCTCCCGTGCGATTGCATCGGCACCCATGTTCAGGGATTACGATGCATTCAAGTCCTACCTGATGGCCCAGACGCATCTGAGCGAAAGCCACTTTACCCCCTCGCTCCAGCGCCTGATCACCGGAAGCGAGTCGGGTCCGGAAGCCAGCACCATCTACCCTTTGATTCGATCTTATCTTGCGGAGGTAGCCCAATGTCAGCCCTGATCTATGCCCTGGCGCACCTGATCCACACCGTACTCACGCTCTACATGTGGATCATCATTATCGCGGCGCTGTTTAGTTTTGTACGACCTGACCCTTATAATCCACTGGTACGGTTCATCCATCAGATAACCGAACCGGCCTTTCAGTGGGTTCGGCGCAAGTTACCGTTCGTGATTTTCAACGGCATTGACCTCTCGCCTCTGGTCGTATTGCTGGGATTGCAATTTGTCGATACTCTGATGATGCGAGTGCTTGTCTGAGATGGTGCGTCGCGTTTTGGTGTCGGGCGCATGGGCGCTCCTGCTGCTCGTGTCGGCCCCGCTCACAGCCCGCTCACTCACGCTGGATGCCATCAAAACGATGCCTGAAAGCATCGAAAAAGACTACCGAATCTGGCGATATCTCACCTCAGGCCACTGCACCAAACGCGATGCCGAGACACTGATTCGCCAAGCCAGACGCATCAACACCAAGCTGGCCAAAGCCTACCGGCACATCACCGGCCATCGTCCCCCAAAACGCACGCACCACCGCCCCCATCCGTTGACACCTGCCCAGCGGGCAAAAAACGCACGAAACAAAGCGCTTGTTCGTTCTTTGCTTGCCAGCAAGCATCCGCTTGCCGATTGGCAACGGCTCGATCCGGCGCAACAGCTGTATCTCTTCAATCGTCTTGGGCGACACGGACGCAAGCGGCTCGACCATGCGCTCGATCGCAATACCTTTGCGCGCCTCTCGACAGTACGGGGATTTGATACAGCGATACAACACATTCTCCGTGAACGCCCCCCCAAGCTGCTCGCCTCGCTCCATCTTCTGCCCGATGCGCACCACCGAATGCGTTACGAAACCCTTATGCAGGTGGGCTTTTTCAATCTCCTGCAGGAGCGGCCCCGGATCGCTGAGCGTTATTTTGATCTGGCGATTCGCGCGACCAACCGGCGGGATCAGCGTGACCGTGCACTCTTCTGGGCCTACAAGAGTCATCGAAACCGTCGCTATCTCGACCGCCTTCTCTCCAGTTACGATCTGAGCATCTATACGCTGGCGGCCCGCGACATCGCGCACCAAAAATACCCCAAGACCATCACGCCCAAACTGCCCAAAACCCAACGGCTCGACCGTGCGATCTACGATCCCATTTTCTGGGCAAAACTCAAGCGAAAGATTTTTGACAAAAAAACCGATCTGAAAGCACTGGCAACGCATTATCGATCGGCCGAAGCGGTCGGATACTACACCTACATCCTCTCCAAGGCATCGCGCGAAACCCAACACTATTTTCCCATGCCCTATCGCGATCTGCTGGAACGCCTGCCCAAAAGTCGCCAGGCGATCCTCTACGCCATCGCTCGACAGGAGAGTCACTTTGTACCAGCATCGGTCTCGGCGTCGTTTGCGCTGGGCATGATGCAGATCATGCCGTTTTTGGTCGATCATCTGGCCAAACAGCAGCATGAAAAGATCGACTACGATGCCATGTTTGATCCGCGCACAGCGCTGCGATACGCCAACGAACACATGAACTATCTGACCCGATGGCTCCAGCACCCGCTCTTTATTGCCTACGCTTACAATGCCGGCATTGGCTATACGCGACGTCTGATTCGACGCCGGCATCTTTTTGCTGGCCACGGGGCCTATGAGCCCTTTTTGAGCCTGGAGCGGGTCGACAACGCCCAGGCACGCCTCTACGGCAAACACGTACTGACCAATTACGTCATCTACATGAACAAACTGGGTGTCCCGTTGCGCCTGAGTGATCTGCTGGCAACCCTCCATCGCCCCGAAAAGACCGACAAATTTCGCAAAAGGAAACACCATGAATGAGTGCAAAGCCATAGCCTTTACCGGCCCCAGCGGCAGCGGTAAGACCACGCTGATCGAAACAATCGCTCGCACCCTCGCATCGCAACGCCAGGTCGCGATCATTAAACACGACCCCAAAGACAAGGCGCATTTTGATCAGCCGGGCAAAGACAGCGACCGCTTTTTCCGTACCGGTGCCGATGTTGCGGTGGTCTCCGGTACGCGCACCACGCTCTTTTCGCATCGCCCAAGCGACCTTGAGGTGCTGATCGACGCGCTGTCTCCTTTTGACCTGCTGATGGTCGAAGGGCTCAAAAACTGGCCTCTGCCGCGCATTGCAATTTTTCGCGGCGCCATCGATCCAGATTATCTGCCGCACATTGATGCCATGGCGATCGATGAGACTGTTGATACCGACTGCTGCCCCTTTCCGCGTCCCATCGATGTGCTTGATTTGAATGATACCCGTGCTATAATAGACTGGATCGACCGGCACGCCCTGCGCGTTGCTCGTCCGATCGACACGCCAAGCACGACAGAAAGAGAGAGCAATGAGCTTCAAGATAACCACACCGTTTGATCCGCTTTTTGAAACGGTTCAGGCTGCCGCCCTGCGCATCGACGCTTTGATACGCGAAGGTGAGCTGGGCTACAGCGACCACGCCAATGCCACAGGTGATACGCAACTCAAACTCGACATTGCCAGCGACGCGATCATCGAAGAGACCTTTCGTTCTTTGACACAAGTGCACACCCTCATCAGCGAAGAAAAAGAGCACCCCCTCCCCCTTCATGATGACGGTCGCTATACCGTCTGCTACGATCCGCTGGATGGCTCCAGTATCGTGGATGTCGACCTCTCAGTCGGCTCCATCTATGGATTTTACGATGGCGAGCCACGGGGCGAGAGTCTCGCAGCAGCCGCCTATGTTATCTACGGCCCGCGCATCGAACTGGTCACGACCACCAGAGAGACGGTACCGCAACGCTACCGATACATCGGTACGCGCTGGGAGTGGCTGGGAGCACTCCAGTTGGGTCCCCGCGGCAAACTGGTCGCCCCCGGCGGTACACAGCGACACTGGTTTCCGCAGCACAAAGCTTTTGTTGAGGCCCTTTTTGGCAACGGATACCGTCTGCGCTACAGCGGGGGCATGGCGCCCGATTTGCATCAGATACTGGTCAAAGGGGGTGGTTTTTTCGGTTACCCCGGCACTACCGACAAACCCGAAGGAAAACTGCGACAACTTTTTGAAGTCATGCCCTATGCACTGATGTTTGAAACAGCCGGTGGTCAAGCGATCGACGATCAGGGCCAGCGCCTGCTGGAGCGCGTTCCGCGCCACATCCACGATACCACACCCTGCTTTTTTGGCTCGCAAGAGGAGATCGATGAACTCAAGCGCGCCTATGGACTCTAAGCATGGAAACCAACGATCCCTATCAGCAGGCGCTCGAAGCCCGGATCCGCGAACTCAAGGCGTGTCAGGAGCAGCACGGCTATCGCAGTTGCCTCCCCTGCCCAAAGGTTGACGACTGCACCTTGCGCAATGCATATGTCCAGGCCGTCTATGAAAGCATGAACAAGGGCAAAGGAGGCGGCTTTGAATTTTGACCGCATCAGCCAATGGAGCAACAACGCCTTTTTGAACGAGCCCTCTGAGCGTGTATGGAAACAGATGGCGCTGAAGATTTTTCTGGCCATCACGATCATCATCATGTTTCCGTTTGCTCTGGTCAATGCCTTCTATTTCCATCTCATACCGCTGGCGATTTTTGAGTTTGGAGTGGGCGTGTTCAGCGTAGGCATGTTCTTTATGACTCGAAACAGCCGGCAGTACCAGCTCGTTTCGTATATGTATGTCGCACTGGCAGCCATCGTGATGCTGACGATCCTCCTGCACCTGCAGACCGAAGAGAGTACCCTGATCTGGCTGGGCATTTTTCCCGTGATCGCCTACAGCCTGCTTGGGTGCAGGAAGGGTGCCATAGCGCATACACTTTTTTCCGTTGCACTGATCGCTTCGTTGCTGTTTGGCTGGTATGCGATCCCCTACGCTCCCTCTGCCATAACGCTGGCCAATGTTGTCGGGACAGCGTTTGCCTATGGGGTCTTTATCTATCTCTACGAATTTTCAAAAAACGAAGCAATTCAGCGCTATTATCGTCGATCATTTGTGGATGAATTGACCAGCACCGGTAACCGCAAAATGTTTACAGCCATCCTCGAAAAATCCAAAGCGTTGGCGCGACGAGGGCAAAAATCCCTCTCACTGATCATGATCGATATCGACCACTTCAAACAGATCAACGATACCCACGGCCACGTCGTCGGCGACCTTGTGCTGGTCGAGTTTGCCCGTCTGCTCAGCGACAACATCCGCTCCAGCGATACGCTCTCACGCTGGGGCGGTGAAGAGTTCGCTATCATCCTGCCGGAGACCAATCAATGTCAAGCCATTGTCCTGGCTGAAAAGCTGCGAAAAATCATTCAGGAGTACCCTTTTTCGATTGTGGGCTCCTTGACGGCAAGTTTTGGCGTGACAGAGGTCCTGACCGATGAGCTGGACGAGGAGAGCATCCGCCATGCTGACCGAGCCCTTTATCGCGCCAAAGAGAACGGCCGCAACCGGGTCGAGAGCCATCAGACTCCTGACGATCCTGCTTCCCAGACACAAGCACCCTCCTCCGACACACCCCAATCCTGAACGAGGATTTGTGCTTGCGTGCCGTGCGTGCATATAAGGATTGGCGTCCAGGAGGTCTCAAAATGTGCGTCGCGCCTCTGGGTTCTCTTCCTCACACTTTTATCAAAAATTCAGTACCATATTTGTATCCTGTTGCATACTGAGCCGACAGTTGCTTTTGTTTGCGGCAACACTCCACACCAAAGGATCTCGACATGCCCCACTCTCTCTCCGATACCGATCGCGATATCTTGCTGCAAAGCATCCGAACGGTACCCGACTTTCCCCAGCCGGGTATCCAGTTTAAAGACATCACAACGCTGCTGGGCAATCCCGATGCGCTTTCGCGCCTGATGGATCACCTCGAAGCGCGCTACCGCCCCTACGGCCTCGATTTTGTTGCCGGAA
The DNA here is from genome assembly GCA_964634965.1 of uncultured Nitratifractor sp. Classification (GTDB taxonomy): domain Bacteria; phylum Campylobacterota; class Campylobacteria; order Campylobacterales; family Sulfurovaceae; genus S017-3. The sequence goes on from CAZWMZ010000109.1 coordinate 12,816, forward strand.
TCGACGCACGAGGCTTTATCTTTGGTTCGATTTTGGCCGATCGACTCGGTGTTGGTTTTGTGCCGGTACGCAAAAGCGGCAAGCTTCCCTACACAACCGTCGCAGAAAAGTACGCGCTCGAATACGGTTTCGACGAAGTCGAAGTGCACATCGATGCGTTTGGCGAAGGCGGCAAACGTCCCGATGGAACACCCGCGCGGGTTTTGCTCATCGATGATCTTCTGGCTACTGGTGGTACCGCTTCGGCCGCTGCAACCCTCATCGAACGGGTCGGTGCCGAATGCGTCGAAGCGTGCTTTGTGATGGCACTGGATTTTCTGGAGGGCGAAAAGAGACTCAAGGTCCCTGTTTACTCAGTGCTTGCATGATCCATCAATACTTTAGGGCATCTCTAAAAATAGCTCATACCCACAATGGGCTTTGCAGGTGTGAGATTGTGCAAGAGATTCTTGAGTCGTAGCCGTAGCTACGACGCAGAGAATATCTTGTGCAAGATCGCACCTGCAAAGCCCACCCTACGGG
>CAZWMZ010000110.1:0-12572 GCA_964634965.1 uncultured Nitratifractor sp.
GTGTTTCATCTTGCCGCTGCCGATGGCAATGACAAGGAACTCCGCCGTGTGTTCGCCGTTGGCGCAGACGACACGCTTCTCTTTGGAGTGAATGGATTGGACTTCGTCGATAATGAGATCAAAACCGTGCGCGTCTGCAAGAGCATCCAGCGGTACACGTATATCATCAAAATCGACTTCACCGGTGGGGATCCAGATCGATGTCGGATAGATATAGAAATAGTCGCGATTGGAGATCAGGGTAACCTTGTGCCCCTTTTTTCGCAAAAAAATCGCCGCTTCAACACCAGCAAAGCCTCCGCCAAGAATCAACACGTGATGATGCGTCATCCAAAACTCCTTGATGAATTATGATAGTCATAATCATATCAAATAATTCATTAAAACAGGAGCTCGGGTGCTGTTTTAAAACATATCAGGATAACCCTCGGGAGGGACAGGCAATCGCGGTCGCGCTGGCGTTGAGGTGGGTGTTGTGCCTCGCTGGACGGGAGGCGTTGTTGTCGGCGGCGGGGTCGCAGGAGGGAGGCGGCGATGCTGAGGGGCGCGTTTTTGGACGCGTTTGCGTTCGATTTGCTGACGCAGGATCGCCTCGCGCTGTGCCTTGAGGCGTGCTTTGATGGCACGGGTGCGTTCGCGCTGTTTGCGCGCGGCCTGTTCGCGGCGTTGACGTTCGCGTTCGCGGCGTTTTTGTCTGTCGATAGCATCTGGATCGGGAGTGAGCATCTCCTCTTCGACCAGTGCATCGACAATGTCGCGAAAGACAGGAGCGGCAGATTTGGAGGCAAAATGCATGGCGTGAATCGTGGGGCGGATGACCAGGACTCCGATGGTGTATCGGCGCCCCTTGGTGTCGTTGGCAAAGCCGTAAAAGCTGCTGTGGTACTCGTGGCTGTATCCCGATGCTCCCTTGGAGATATGGGCGGTGCCGGTTTTTCCACCGATCTCCAGGCCGGGGTACTGCGCTCGCGTACCGGTACCTTCCGCAACTACTTTTTTCAAGATAGCATGCAACTCCCGGGCGACATCGGCCTGGATGGCTTTGAGGGGCGGATAGCGAAGCACGGGATGGTAGCGGGTTCCGTTGGTATCCTCGACATAGGCGACCAGTCGTGGGGTCATGGCGATGCCGTTGTTGTTGAATGCGCTGTAGGCTTTGAGCATCTGTGCAAAGGTCACCGTCATGCTGTAGCCATAGGCCTGATTGCCGCTGTGGACTTTGTATTCGAGGAGTTTGGCGGGTTTGATGGAGCCATGACGCTCATTGGAGAGATCGATCCCGCTGGGTTGCCCCAATCCAAAGGCTGTCAATCCATCGTGAAAGATTTGACCGTTGAGACGCCAGGCGATTTTTGAGATGCCAATGTTGGATGAGTGTACGATGATATCGGTTGCTGTAAGCGCATCAAACGCTTCGTCATCTCGGATGGTGTATTTGGGGCTGACCTGATAGCGGCCGCCGTGCAGATCAAACCAGGTGCGGGGCGTGACGACGTTGTGCGCCAGAGCGATGGCCAGTGTCAGAGGCTTGATCACCGAACCGGGTTCGTAGGTGTATTCGGTAAAACGAGGCTGCAGATAGGGGATATCACTCTGGAGGATATGCGCAGGATCAAATCGGCGACTGCTGGCGAGCGCCAGGAGTTTTCCTGTGCCGCTCTCCATGACGCCGGCGAGGATCTCTTGCGCGCCGGTCACCTCTCGCATGCGATCCAGGATCCATTCGGTGCGCTGCTGAAGTGACATGCGGATATTCAGATGAAGTGTCATGCCGTCTATACGCGCAACCTCCTGCGCGGTGCCGTTGCGCAGGATGGTGCCGCTGACGTCGCGCATGCCGCGCACATAACCGTCTTGACGTGGAGCAAGATAGGCATGGTAGTAACGCTCCAGCCCCTTGATCCCCTGCAGTTTTCGGTAAGGTTTCGCGTCGGTTTTCTGGACATACCCCAATGCCGGTTCCAGAACATCGTGGAGCGGAAACTCACGGTTCTCGCCGCTCTCGATGATGTCGAGACCGTAGACAATGTCCACGCCCCGATGCGTGTGCACCGGCCGAAAAACATGCAGACGACGCAGGGTGTAAGCCAGCGATTTGAGGCGTACAGCCGTACCGGCATCGAGGGAACGGGCGAGGGTGACATACCCCTGGATTAACTCTCCCTTTTTGTCGATGAACCGTCTGCGGATCTCTTTGGCGGGAGTCTTGGTATAGATGGAAAAGAGGCGGACAAACAGCTCAAATTTACCGGGGTCGATGCCCGGAGCATAGACGACGGCTTTGTAGATTTTGCGTGGAAGTGCCAGGGTATATCCGTCGGCCGACACGATGCTGCCACGCAAAGCCCGGTCGTGTATGACTGCCGTACGAGAGGGGAGGTGGCGATCCGACCGGATCGTTCCGGCAACCGAATAGAGAAACGCACCCGTGAGCAACAGTGCCAAAGCAAACAGTAGCAGCAATTTGAGGCTTCGGCTTTCAAGGGCGGCGGGTTCTCGAACCATCGTTCTCCCATAATTGCGGATTGGGGGTATGACCTGTTTTTGGAGGCACCTTTTGAATACCCATGCGCTATTTTAGTGGAATCTATCTTCATTTTCGGTATGATAACGCTAAATTGATACTAATTAATACAAAAAAGGTTTTTGCCATGTATTCTACGATAGACAAAACGCTCTTTGGCTCGGTAATGGCGCTGTTTACTCTGTCGTTGATATTGACCTACAGTTTGTCCGAATATGCGACATTGTATTACGGATACGATGATTTCCGTTTTCTCGCGCGTCAGGCGTTTGCCATTGCGTTGGGGATTGCGTTGATTGTGGGTTTGAGTCGGCTGGATCCCGATCGATGGTTTGTGCTGCTGGGGTTTGGGATATTTTTGTTCTTTTTTTTGACAATCATCGTGATGCCATTTTTGCCTGAGCCGCTGGTCAAGAGTGCTTTGGGCGCGAAGCGCTGGATACACATCGGACCGATTTCGGCAGCACCGACCGAATTTTTTAAAGTGGGGTTTGTCTTTTTCCTGGCATGGAGCTTTTCGCGCAAGATTCTTCAGTCTGGCCCCATGTCCTTGAAACATGAAACGCGCTCGATTCTACCGTACCTTTTGGTATTCGGTGTAGCTGTGATACTGGTCACGGTGTTTCAAAACGATCTGGGACAGGTGTTGGTCATGGCAGCGACGTTTTTGATCCTGCTGGTCTTTGCTGGACGAAGCCTCAAGCTCTTTGCGTTGTTGCTGTCGCTGGGGGTGATCGGCTCGATTGGACTGATCTGGATGGAGCCCTATCGCCGAGCGAGGATCGTCAGTTGGTGGTCGACTGTGCAGGATAATTTTTTGCAGTTTTTCCCCCGGCATTTGGTGGGACGCTTGCGTGTTGATGCGGCCGAGGAGCCCTATCAGATCGCCAATTCACTCAACGCAATCCACAACGGTGGCTTCTGGGGGCAGGGGCTGGGCAACGGTCAGTTTAAGCTGGGGTATCTGAGCGAAGTCCATACCGATTTTATCCTCTCAGGTATGACCGAAGAGTTGGGATATGTTGCCCTGGCGGTTGTGACTGGGTTGGTGTTGCTGATCGTGTTTCGTCTCTTCAAGATCGCTGCATCGGTCGAGAACCCGACCTATTATCTTTTTACGACTGGTGTGGGGTTGTTGATTCTGTTTGCGTTTGTTGTCAACAGCTACGGGATTGCCGGCATTACCCCGGTCAAAGGAATCGCGGTTCCGTTTCTGAGTTATGGTGGGTCACAGATCTTGGCCAATTCACTGGCCATCGGGATGGTGTTGATGATCTCGAAGAGGAGGACGCCATGAGCATTGTCATGACTGGAGGCGGTACCGGAGGACATCTGGCGATTGTGCGGGCAGTCAAGGAGCCCCTGAAGGCTGACCCCAAAGCGCCACCGCTGGTCTACATCGGCTCAACGCACGGCCAGGATCGCCAATGGTTTGAGTACGATGAGGATTTTGCGGCGCGCTATTTTCTCAAGACCCAGGGCGTAGTCAATCAGCGTGGAGTGGCCAGATTGCGTTCGCTCGGAATGCTCTTTAGGGCGTTTTTGAAAGCACGGCAGCTCCTGAAGCAGCATCGCGCCCGTGTGGTTTTTTCGGTCGGAGGTTTTTCGGCGGCCCCGACGGCTCTGGCGGCCAAAAGCCTGGGCATACCGCTGGTCATTCACGAGCAAAACGCCGCCCTGGGATCGCTCAACAAACTGCTCAAACCTCTTGCCGATACATTTATCAGTTCGTATGAGGCGCAGAGTCCCATACGTGCCTATCCGATCAAGCAGCTCTTTTTTGAGAAGGCACGGGTGCGCTCGCGCATCGAAACGCTCCTGTTTCTTGGCGGCTCACAGGGTGCTAAAGCGATCAACGATCTCGCACTCGATCTCGCACCGCAACTGCATGCGCGCGGAATCGCGATCATTCACCAGGCCGGCGAACGCCACATCGAGACGATCCGATCCGCATACGCTTCGCTGGGAATCGAGGCGGAGGTGTTTGGGTTTACGGATCGACTCTCGGATTACATGGCGCAGGCCGATCTGGCCGTTGCGAGGGCGGGTGCCTCGACGCTGTGGGAGCTATCAGCCAATGGACTGCCTGCGCTCTTTGTCCCATATCCCTATGCGGCTGGTGATCATCAGTACCACAATGCACGCTTTTTGGTCGAGAAGCAGCTGGCGTGGCTGGAGCGTCAGGATCAGCTCCGTCCCGAGACGGTGTTGGCGCTGCTTGGAGAGGATATGCGCCAGCGCAGCCGTGGATTGATGGCAATTGTTGCTCCCGACGGAGCCCGGAGGATCGCCGCACTGCTTCGCACAACGGCCGGTGTGGTATAATGACACATCACAATGAGAGGAGACGAGAGATGAACGGGACGAGACGGATCGTATGGATGGCGCTGCTGGGAGTCACAATGGCGTTTGCCGGCGGCCAGACAGAGAGCTGCCCCACGGGGGCAGCTGATACAAAGGCCGGCTACAACGATGGCTGCCGCAGCGGTCAAGGGCACTACACCCGCAGCAGTTGGAAATATACCCACTCCAGCCGTTATCGTGCAGCCTGGTTGCGCGGCAAAAAAGCGTGCACCCGAACCCAGGCGCCCGTACGCCCTGCTGCCCGTACTCCCCGGAGTGCTCCAGCGCACTCATCCTGCACAAACGAAGTCTCCTGGGAAGCATTTCGGCGTGGATGGAAGGATGGCTACGCTTCGGCCAACGGTCATTTCTATGTCGATCGCCGCGGATGCGCTGCCTATCGTCATGGATGGGTTAGCGGTTATCGAGATTGCCACTGTCCCGAAACGCAGCGACCCGACAGCTACGATCGTGGCTACTATCATGGATGCCATTCGGTTTACAACTTCAAGATTCGAGACGACAAGCAGTATCGCCATGCCGAAGCCTACCGAGTCGGATGGGATCAAGGTTATCGCGATTGTCAGGGTCGCTATCGCTGACGGTTGCGTCTGCGATGTTGATCGTGTGCCCCTTCGGAGCTTTTGACACTTTTGGTCACAGAGTATCGGTCCATGCGCATTCAATGGGAGCGGCTCGCAGAGTCCTAATGATCTTTACGCTAAAATAGCCATCATTTTAACACAGCGAGACCGTATGGACATTCGACGACAGTTTTTAGATTTTTTCAAAGCCAAAGGGCATCGTGAAGTGCCCAGCTCCCCGCTGGTGCCGGACGATCCGACCCTGATGTTTACCAATGCCGGTATGGTGCAGTTCAAAGAGATTTTCACCGGCAACGCCCCCATTCCCGAGCCACCCCGCGCGACGTCGTCTCAGCTGTGCGTGCGCGCCGGCGGCAAGCACAACGATCTGGACAATGTCGGCTACACCGCCCGCCACCACACACTCTTTGAGATGCTGGGCAATTTCAGTTTTGCCGACTATTTCAAACGTGAAGCGATTGCGTATGCGTGGGAATTCATCACCTCGCCAGCGTACCTTGCTCTGCCGGTCGAAAAGCTCTGGGTGACGGTGCACGAGAGTGACGACGAGGCGTTTGAGCTCTGGAGGGCGCACATTGCCCCGGAGCGCATCCTGCGCTTTGGCGACAAGGATAACTTTTGGCAGATGGGAGAGACCGGACCGTGCGGACCGAGCTCGGAGATCTTTTACGATCAGGGCGAAGAGCACTTTCGCTCTCCCGAAGATGTGATGGGGGGTGACGGAGATCGTTTCCTGGAGATCTGGAATCTGGTCTTTATGCAGTACGATCGCAGCGAAGATGGCACGCTGACACCGCTGCCCAAACCCAGCATTGACACGGGGATGGGGCTCGAGCGGGTCGTCGCGATCAAAGAGGGTGTGCTCAACAACTACCACTCATCGCTCTTTACCCCCTATCTGGAGGCGATCGGTGCACTTGTCGGCACGCCATACGACTACGACGCCCCCAACTCTGCAAGCTACCGCGTCATCGCCGACCATCTGCGTTCGGTTACGTTTTTGCTCGCTCAGGGGGTGCATTTTGACAAAGAGGGGCGCGGATACGTTCTGCGCCGCATCATGCGCCGCGCGATCCGCCACGGCTATCTGCTGGGACTGCGTGAGCCGTTTATGCATCGTCTGGTCGATACACTGGTCAAAGAGATGGGTCATCAGTACGACTATCTCATCCCCAGAGCCGACGCGATCAAAACCTCGATGCGTCTTGAGGAGGAGCGCTTTTTTGATACGATCGAAGCGGGCATCAAGCTCTTCAACGAGGAGCTGGCGCGCACGCACGATCGGTTTGATGGGGCGGTCGCGTTCCGGCTCTATGATACGTATGGTTTTCCGCTCGATCTGACCCAGGATATGCTGCGCGAAAAGGGAATCGCACTGGATATCGCCGCCTTCGATGCCAAAATGGAAGCACAAAAAGCCCAATCCAAAGCGAGCTGGAAGGGCACCGGCGACGCAGCCACTACAGGGGATTTCAAGGCGATCAAAGAGCGGTTTGGTCTCAACACGTTCGTTGGATACGATACTACCCGAACCACCACCAAGGTTCTTGCCTTGCTCGATGCACATTTCAAGCAGGTCGATGCGATAGATGGACGCGGCTGGGTGATGCTCGAATCGACCCCGTTTTACGCCGAATCGGGTGGCCAGGTCGGCGACAGTGGGAAATTAGAAATTAAAAATGAGAAATTCGAAATTGTGGTGAGAGATACCAGGAAGTTTCTTGAGATGAATCTCTCGGAGGTCGAGGGGAGGCTGGCTGTGGGCGATGCAGTCGAAGCGATCGTCGATGTGCGCCGCGCTGAGATCGAAAAGCACCACTCGGCTACGCACCTGCTGCATGCGGCACTGCGGGCGGTTCTGGGAGAGCATGTTGCTCAGGCGGGCTCGCTCAACGACGACAAGCGATTGCGGTTTGATTTTTCCCACCCCAAAGCGCTCACGGCCGAAGAGATTGTGCAGGTCGAAGCGTGGGTCAACGATAAAATCGCCCGCGCCATCCCGCGCGAAACCAAGGTGATGAGCGTGGACGATGCCAAAGCCAGTGGCGCGATGGCGCTCTTTGGCGAGAAGTATGGAGATGAGGTGCGGGTGGTGCGTTTTGGTGATGCATCGGTCGAGCTGTGCGGCGGAACGCACGTCGAAAATGCAGCGCAAATCGGGCTCTTTATGATCACCAAAGAGTCGGGCGTCTCGGCCGGCGTGCGTCGTGTCGAAGCGGTCTGCGGACGCGCAGCCTATGAGGCGGTTCGTGCGTTGCGTCAGGAGTATGATGCGGTCAAAACCGAGCTCAAAACCCACGATCCCCTCAGCGGTATCGCCAAACTCAAAGAGCAGATCATCGCCCTCAAAGGCGAGTTGCGATCGGCTCTTGACGCGACCAAAAAGGAGCTGACACCCACCGAGATCAACGGCATACCTGCCATCATCGAACTGGTCGAAACCGGCGACATCAAAGCCCGCATCGATGAGGCCAAAAATCGCTATCCGTCCATCGCCATTATGCTCTTTCAGCCCAAAGGGGACAAAATCCTCCTGGCTGCCGGCTCCAAAGCGACCCCGATCCATGCGGGTAACTGGATCAAAGCGGTTGCCCCGATCCTGGGCGGTGGCGGTGGCGGACGACCCGATTTTGCGCAGGCGGGTGGCAAAGATCCCTCGCGACTGGCTGAGGCGATCGATGCAGCGCACAGCTTTCTTCGGGAGCAGGGGTGACGGTGCAACTGTGTCTCTGCTCCGGATCGACGACGCGCGCACGTTTGCTTGAACAAGCGGGTGTTGCATTTGTTCAAGAGCCGGTTCCATTTGATGAAGAGACGCTGATGCATTACGATGTGGCAAGCGATTATGTTTATCATGTTGCTCGCGGCAAGCTCGAAGCTGCTGAGCGTATCCATGGACTGGCGCGCCCGCTCCTGAGTGCAGATACGGTTGTTGTCAATGCCGAGGGTGCGATCGTGCGCAAAGCACAGGACCAGGACGCAGCACGCGAGATGCTCCTCTCGTTCAGCGGTGCACACATCGCCATTATCACATCGCTCCACTACAAACGCTCTGATCGTTATCTAACCGATACGTCGCAGACACTCTATCGTTTTGAGCCGTTTGATCGGGAAGATTTGGAGCGCTATCTGGCCAGTGGGGCCTGGCAGGGCAAAGCGGGTGCCTGCATGGTCGAGGGATTTTGTCAGCCATACATTCGCAGTGTCGAGGGGCATGAGAGTACGGCGATGGGGCTGCAGGTGGAGGTTTTGTTGCCATGGCTGTAATCGCTCGCATCATCAAGGGGATGACGCTTTTGGCGCTGGTTGGGATCGTTCTGGCGGTTGGGGTCTTTTTCTATTTTTACTACAAAACCGACGTTGAAATGGATCGTCTGATCCGCTATGCGCCCAATGTCTCCAGCCAGCTGCTGGATCGACACGGCAAGCGTCTGGCGTATATCTTCAAAGGGCGTCATCGACTCTATGCGACCTACGATGAGATCCCCCAATATGTGATTGAAGCATTGGTGGCGATCGAAGATACCAAGTTTTTCGAGCATGGTGGAATTAACCCTGATGCCATTATTCGGGCTGTTGTGCGGGATGTCGTGGCACACAAGTTTGTTGAAGGGGGGAGTACGATTACGCAGCAGCTGATCAAGATCACACTCTTGAGCAGTCGCAAAAAACTGATACGAAAGATTCGCGAAGCGGTCCTGGCAATCAAGATCGAAAACCGCCTGACCAAAGAGCAGATTCTGGAGCGCTATCTCAACGAAATACCATACGGTAACAACTATTATGGGATCAAAACCGCCGCTCAGGGGTACTTTCGAAAACCGCTGAAAGATCTGACGCTCAAGGAATCGGCCCTGCTGGTGGGTCTGCCCAATGCCCCTTCGTTCTACAACCCTTTGCGCCACTACAAGCGTGCCCTCAATCGCGCCAATGCTATCCTGTTTCGAATGAAGAGTCTGGGGTGGATCAGCGAAGACGAATACCTCAATGCCACCAAAGAGACGCCCAGGGTCTATCGAACAACCCTGACCCAAAACGTTGCGCCGTATGTTGTTGATGAGGTGTTGCGTCGGTTCAAAGGGCGTTTTGGCGATATCCGTACCGGGGGATATACGCTCTACACCACGATCGACCTGGCACTGCAACAGAACGGTCGGGAGGCGCTGGCTGAGAACGAGCAGACATTGCTGGAGCGCTACGGAGAGTCACCGGCCCAAACGACACTCAACGGTGCCTTGATCGCGGTTGAAAATGCTACCGGTGATATTTTGGCACTGGTGGGGGGTGTGGACTACCGTCGCAGCGCGTTTAACCGTGCAACCATGACGCGCCGTCAACCCGGATCGGCCTTTAAACCGTTTGTCTATCAGACCGCTCTGGATATGGGATACAATCCGGCAACCCAGCTGACCGATCTGGCGCGATCGTTTCGCTATGTCGTCAACGGCCGGCCCCGTATCTGGTCACCGCGCAACTACGAACGCAACTACAAAGGGTTTATTACGCTGCGTGAAGCACTGGTTCACTCGCGCAATCTCGCAACGGTCAATCTGGTCTATGATATTGGAGTGGAGACGATACGGCAGCGTTTGGCGCTTTTGGATGTGCCCCGCATCCCCGGGGATCTGTCCATTGCTCTGGGCAATCTCGGATTGAGCCCATTGAAGATGGCGCAAATCTATACGGTCTTTTCCAATCAAGGTCACATGATCGAACCCCGACTGGTGAGCAAGATCGTCTCCCGCCAGGGCGCAGTGCTCTACGAGACCAAACCCAAAGAGATCGCCGATTTTACCCGCCCTGAACAGGCCTACCTCATGACCGATATTTTGCGCGATGTCGTTCGAAGAGGTACGGGAAAGCGTGCGCAGGTTGCCGGGATCGATCTGGCCGGCAAAACCGGCACAACCAATGACGGTGTTGATGCGTGGTTTTGCGGCTATTCTCCGACGATCACCACCATCGTCTGGTATGGTCGTGACAACAACCATCCCATTGCCAAACGTGCTACGGGCGGCACGGTTGCCGCGCCTGCCTTTGCTGAATTTTATCGAAAGCTTCTGCAGACCTATCCCAATACAACACGCCACTTTGAGCGGCCCGAAGGGGTGCATGTGGGCGAACTCAACGGTCGCCGTGAACTCTACACATCGATCTCGCCTCTGCCTGGACGTACAGGAGCAAGGGGAACCGGTCTGGCCGATCTGATTGAGGGGAACCAGACCGATGCTCAGGAGATCGAGGAGGTTGAGACGCTTGAGGAGACGCCCCTCTCTGATATGGAGGTGATTCAGTTGGAGGAGACACCTGTGGAGGAGGATCCGATCTTTGAGCCTGCGCGCTCACCCGAAGAGAAACGCCCGATCGATCCGCTGCATCTGCAGCCCAGGCGCCCCAAGGCAGATGGAAACGATGGAGGGAAGATGTTCTAAGCGCTACCCCGGTTGGTCTCAAAACGTATCCATCCCCAGTTTTTCTGGGCATTGTGTGCGGCAGAGACCTGCCATCCGCGCTGCTTGAGGACACGGGCGATAAAGTGATTGATCGCTCCGTGCCCCATCAGCACAACGTTCCCGTGGATACGTGCAAGCTCTGCCAGGAGATCTGCAGCCTTGTCGGCACGGCGTGCGAGCCTGCGCATGGCGCCGTCGCGTCCGAGTCCGCCAAGCAGAGCCCGCAGACGAAAATAGCTCAACCACTGCATCGGACGCAGGTGAAAAATGCGACCCTGCGAAACCGGCACAGAAGCCTCATCAAAGAGCGGATCGATCCGATCAGGCACGGCTCCCAAAACCGCAAGTGAATCGCTCGTGCGTCGCAAGGAGCTGGCAACGATGCAGTCTGCTGAGGCGATCACCCTATCGACCCCGTTGGTCGGTGGGGTGGTGTCGATGGGAGCAGCATCGTACCGAACCATCCACGCTTCCAGCTCATCGGCATACAGCCGCACACCCCAATCCACCACCACCGGCGCGTGACGTACAAGCGTAATGGTCATCGCTATTTGTACCGCTGGATATCAGGCGGTTCGGGTGCAGTGTAGGTGTGACCCAGCAGCGTGATCGAAGCCGCATGCAGTAAAATGCGTTTGGCCTGTGTAGGACTGCCATACTGCTCATCACCGACAACCGGATGACCAACATGGGCAAGATGTACGCGGATCTGATGCGTCCGACCCGTATCGATGGTGATGGAGACTTTGGATTTTTTGCCCTGTACTTCATCCGGGGTGACATGGGTGCGGGCGGGTTTGCCCCGTTTGGGATCGACACGGGAGATGGCTTTGCCCTGTTTGATCGTATGGATTGGCGCATCGATCTCAAACGGCTCATAGATCACTCCCTCGACCCAGGCGACATAGTGTTTGGTCACCTTGCGCTGACGAAACGCCTCGACGGCACGACGCACAAAGGCAGGATCGCGTCCCAGCAGGAGCACACCGCTGGTCTGGCGATCGAGACGATGGAGCAGTTCGGCTCCCTCGATGGCATCCTGGATGTCGTAGCTGTCAACAAAGGCAGGCTTGTTGACCGCTACAATCGTTTCGTCTTGATACACGATCTCGATATCGGCAGGTACCTCGACCCGAAACCGAGTCGTCTCAGGCATCAAGGCGCGCGCGATCTTGACCCGACGATCGCCAGCATAAACAACCCCCTGATCGATCAACGCCTTGGCCTTTTTGTTCGAGATGCCCTGCTGAAGCGCAAGCAGTTTGTACGCTTTGTCGGTGGACATATGACTCCTTTTTCTTTTTAGAGATGCCCTGTGTTGTTTCTCCACTCCTCAAAAGCCTCGCTGAGGGGGAACGTAACGGTTTTCAATTTACCGCTTTGGCCTGATTTGAACGCAATGGCACTTTTGGGGATCTTGAAGGTTTTGGCAAGAAAGGTGATGAGTGCTTTGTTTGCCGCCCCCTCAACAGCGGGTGCGGCGATGCGAATTTTGATCGCTTCGTCACCGTAAAGACCTGCAAACTCGGTGCGGCTGGCGGCCGGCTGGGCTTTGATGCGGAGGGTAACGGTCTGGTCGTCAGAGGTGTAAAACACAGCGCCCTTTCGAAGCCTTTGCTGGGCCGATCAATCCGAATCGGATTCGCT
>CAZWMZ010000111.1:0-2612 GCA_964634965.1 uncultured Nitratifractor sp.
GCTTGGGTGATACCGGGAATATCGGCAGTGGCTGTGTTTGAAAGCGCGAGCATAAAAGTCGCTTTTTTGTCTCGAAACGATTGGATGTGGGCATCATCGCCCGTGATGGTTCGGATCATGAAAACTCCTTAAACAGATTGAGTAGTTGCGGATTGGCACGTAAAAAGGTGTGCAAGTATGTCCCCAGCACTCTGTTTTGTCGCCAACTACCCGCCTGGGCAGGGGTTCCGGGGCGTTTGGAGAGCGGATCGTGTCCCCGTTGCAGGGTTGCTTGTGTGGGGCGGGTGTAGTGAAATGCGTGACCCCTGACCCCTGCCTGGTTGGTATAGTACCCCAAACGCACATAACGATCCTCCAAAACAAACTCGGCATCAAGAATTCTACTCATGGGTTTCTCATCGACCCGCTGCCCCAGATAGAGCAGTCCTGCACACTCGGCATAGATCGGTTTGGTTTGTGCATGTGCAACGAGGCTCTCGCGGAAGCGGTGGGCATCACGGATACGGGCGTAGGCCTCCTCGGTCTCGACGTACCCGCCGGGCAGATAGACGCCGTCACACACCTCGGGGATCGGCTCATCGGCCGTCGCGTCGATCCAAACAACCTGGTCAAACACCTCCTCGAGAAAAACCGCATTGTCATGGTAGAGAAACGAAAAATTGGCATCGTGGACGATGGCGAGGGTGCGGTCGATTTGGGGGGCGGGAGGGAAAGGGTAATCCGTGTTCCGTGTTCCATGGTACGTGGTACGTTTTGTGTCAGGGGAAAGAGTGTTTAGTTTGGGTAAATCTATGTGGCTTAGGACTTGCTCTGTGAGGGTGTCGAGGGTACTTTTATCCTCAAGGTCGAGGCCGAGGTGGGTGTTTTGGAGGGCGGGGAGATTTTTGGGGATCCAGCCCAGTACCGTGAGGTTTGGGTGGTCGCGTTCGATCTGTTTGCGGATCAGCTCGTAATGGGAGGGTGAAGAGAGGTTATTCAGCACTACCGCAGCGATGGTGTGGTCGCTTCGGTAGGTCAACATCCCTCCAAGGACGGCCGAGAGAGTAATGTAGCTGCCGCTTCCATCGAGCACCAGCACCGTCGGCACCCCTAAAAGCTTGCTCACCGAATAGGTCGAACATCCCCGATCTTCGCCGTCGTAGTACCCCATCACCCCCTCGATGATCCCCACATCACGATCGGCATAACGTTCAAAAATCCACCTCACCTGCTCCTGGGTCATCATGTAGGTATCGAGGTTGATCGACGGGGTGTCGCAGACGTATGCGTGAAACTGCGGATCGATGAAATCAGGGCCGACCTTGTAGGGGCGCACCGAATCACGAAAACGGTGCAACAGGGCGGTGGTGAGGATCGTCTTGCCCTGATTGGAAGCAATGGCGGAGATGCAAAAGGCTCTCACCGCAGTTCCCCTTCGAGGTCGTATTTGTTGAGGTAGCCTCTGGGGGTCAAAACCCAGCCGTTTTGGGTGCGGCGGGTGGTGGTATTGCCCACCAAAATCAGGGTGGACATGGTCACGTCGGGATGATCGATCCCTTGCGCGATCAGATCGGTAGTGGTGGTGACGGTGATCTGCTCTTTGGGGCGACCAACGTTGGAAGCGATAATAGCGATGCGCTCCTGCACTTCGGCTAAGCGCTCTAAAAAATGCAGATAGGGCTGGATGCGCTTTTTGGATTTGGGATTGTAGATGCCCAGAATAAAATCGGCTTCGAGCGCCAGACGCACCCGCGTATCAATCAATGCAATATCAGTAAGGCGATCGGAGAGGGAAATGACGGCAAAATCCTGACTCACCGGTGCCCCGATACGACTCGCCGTAGCCAAAAAAGCCGTTACCCCCGCGATGGATCGAAGCTCGATCTCTCCCCACAAATCCTGCTCGTCAATGAGCTCGACAATCAGCGTCGCCATCCCATAAACATTGACGTCACCATTGGAGATGATGCAGGTGTTGCGGCCGGCTTTGGCGTGATCGATGGCCTGTTGGCACCGCTCGATCTCGCGGGTCATTCCGGAGGTGTAGAGCTCCTTGTCACCGATGAGACCGCGAAGCTCTTTGGCGTATTTGGTATAGGCGACGACAACCTCGGCTTGTTCGAGTGCTTCAAGCGCTTCGATCGTGAGATAGTCGGTACCGCCCGCTCCGGTACTGAGAATCGTAAGTTTCCCCATCAAATGGCTCCTGCTATGGTAATGGAATCGAAATAGACCTCTTTGGGAAGGATCCGTTCGTGGTAGGTTGATGCCAGGACAGCACTGGGCTCGGCGACCCCTTTGAGGCCGAAAAAGCGGGTCGAGGCCGACGGGCTAAACGTCTGGGGCAAGGCATTGATCGCCTCGGCATTGAAAAAGTCGATGCGCCACCCGTAGTGTTCGGCCAGCTCCAACAATCCCGCCTCATCACGCTTGGCCTCAAACGATGCAATCTGCTCAATCTGCGCGACGGTCATATTATGTCGCGCCACAAACGCCTCGACCGCCTCGCGCAACAGGGTAAACGGGGTGCCGCGGTTGCATCCGATCCCCAGTGTCACAGGCGGCTTGAGGGTAAGCGCATCGGAGGCGATATGCGGGGCGATCACCACCGTATCCTCATCGATCATATCGCA
>CAZWMZ010000112.1:0-2110 GCA_964634965.1 uncultured Nitratifractor sp.
ACACGATCTCAAGCAGCGCATCTACGACGAGATCCTCTACGGTGTGCGCGGTATGCTGGCGCGACAGGAGTCCGATGGCTCATGGCGCCAGGGCTACATGGATCAGATCCACTGGACCGGCACCAGCGCCATCCTCGGTGCATCGCTTGCGGCCGTCTATCCCATCGTACAGAAACGCGACGCTGCACTCGCACAGCGTATCGACCAGGCAGCTACCAAAGCGTGGACATTTGTCCGCACGCACGAGTCGGATCGTACCACCTGGCCGATCCAGGGCGAGGGCAAACTTCCCAATGGTACGACCGTTGCGGGTAACCTCCCGGGCCAACGTCATGTTTGGCGCGAGTCCTATCTGCTCTTTGCGGTGACGTTCTATCATCTGCATCCGAATGCTGCGCTCAAAAAACGCATCGAAGAGGAGATCGCGCGCGGCACCATCGCCTACAACGGCTGGGTGCGCCAGGATGGCGGCAAGTTTCCGGGGCAGTTTACCAGCAAGTGGGAGTGGGCTGCGACGGCGTTGATCGATTTTTATCCCGATGCTTCTGCGGCGACTCAGACTGAAATCCTGCGCATACTTGACTATCTCTATCTGCACACTCTCACCGATCCGAAGAATGTCGGAGGACCCTATGGTGCCTATGGACGGTTTCTCGCTTCGTATGGCTCGGCCTACGCCTGGGAGGTGTGGAAGCTCACAATGATCGCTACGCGCCTGTACGATAGATGGGGTCAAAAGTACGGCCAGGGCGTGCTGCTGGCTCAAAAAGCGTTGGATTGGTACTGGGGCGCCAACCCCTACAGCAGTTCGCTGATTTTTGGTGTCGGCGATACCTATGTCAACGGCGGCTGGTCTTCGTATCATACGCTCGGACGCCACACATCGCTCGAGGCAGATACAATGCATCTGCTTGGCACCGATGGAACCTATGCCTCTTCGGAGACGACCGTCCTGGGTGTGCTGGGGGTCTGGAACAGTGTGCTGCTTCTGCACAAACATCGTGCCAGCCTCAAAGGTGTCACGCTTTATGGCCAGTCGGGCTTTCGGGGCACAGAGCTCCTTCTGCCCGCCGGACGTTACAATCGTGACCTGCTCAAGGCGCTGGGCGTGGGTGCCGACCAGATCCGCAGCCTCAAAATCCCGGACGATTTTTCGGTCACACTCTATACAGGAGATCAGTGGAACGGCACCGCAAGGACGCTGGAGTCCGACACCGATGCACTGGGATCAGCTGAAACGGTTGGCTCGCTCGTCGTTGACTACACCGGCTCTCTGGGCGCCCCGCAGACCACCACACCGGACGAGACGCCGGATGAGAACACCGACGTGACCGAGCCGGACAGGCCAACCGATCCTGTGCCGACATCGCCATCGCCCCAAACCCATACGCCCGACCCATCCCCGCATCCTGCCGTTCCCACAAGCAAGCCCGACGAATCATCCGAGACAGAGAGCAACAATCTCTTTGTTTCGTTTCTGCCCTTTGGACTGCCGTGGCTTATGATTGGCATGTTTCTCGTAGCAAGCATGGGGGCCAGAAGGATCGCAAAAAGCCAGGGAACGAACGCAGCATAAGGATTGGCCGAAGCCCCATTCATACAATTGCTTTGTGCGTCGCCGCATCAAAGAGGTGCGCCCGCTCGGTCCGATAGGCTACCCGAACCGTCGCCTCTTCGCTGTAGCCATCCTCGCGTGTCAGCACCAGCCGTATCTCTTGTTCTCCCAGTCGCCCATAGAGGACGTTTTCGGCTCCGGTATATTCGTGGATATCGATGGTGATCTCAAATCCCTCCTCCCCCTGAGCCAGATAAAAATCGCGAGGACGAATGCCCAAAATCACCGATTGGTCCTCTTGTATCCTGGTGTGCGTTCGGGGGATTGGTAGCACCATGCCTTCTGCGGTCTGAAGAGTCTGTCCGTCCGGGAGTGTCTTGATGACCCCTTCGATCAGCGTCATGGTCGGACTGCCCAAAAATGTAGCTGCAAAAATCGAATTGGGGTGGTCAAACAGCTCCTTAGGGCTGCCGATTTGAACAACGCGCCCTTGATCCATCAAGATGATTTTGTCCGCCATCGTCATCGCCTCGACCTGATCGTGTGTGACATACA
>CAZWMZ010000113.1:0-3628 GCA_964634965.1 uncultured Nitratifractor sp.
CGGTTGCGCCGTCAAACATGCTACTCATATCGGTAACGTTGGATGTATCCCACCCGCCAATATCCTGGTTGAAGGCGGTTGTGCCGTCAAACATGCTACTCATATCGGTAACAGCTGAGAGATTGGGGGTATCGGTGGCACTCATCGTCATATTTTTGCAGCCAAAAAAGGCATTCTTCATGCTTTGCCATTTTTGGGTGCCCCATTCGACGATCGAGAGAAGCTTCTGCGGATCATTTCCGCTACCATTGTGATACATGTCGATGGCCGGAAAATTGCCGCGGATGGCGATGGTGTAGGTGCCAGTGGTAGAATACGAGCAGGTGTAGTCTCCGGTGACACCGGTCGCTTCGTTGGTGCCGTCATCGTCGCAGTCCACGTCGTAGTCGTAAGTCAATGTATTGTTTGTGGTGATTGCAAACTGTTTGTTGGATGTCGATCCGGGGTTGTCGGTCTTGACCTGAATGCGGAAAGGGCGTTCTACTACGGTGATGCTCACCGTCGCCTCAGCCGAATCTGTGGTGCCGTCGTTGACTTTGAATTTAAAACTGTCCGAGCCGTTGAAATTGGCAGTAGGCGTATAGGTGAGGTTGGGAGCGGTACCACTGAGGGTGCCATGAGTGGGATTGGCCGTCACGGTGAAACTCAGGGTATCGCCGTCCTCATCGGTGCCGGCGAGGGTGATGGCCTTGGCGACATCTTCATCGGTAGTAATGCTTTGGGCGTTGGCGACGGGAGTGTGATTGGTCGCGGTTGTGTTGGTGTCCGTGGTGGTATTGGTATTATGTGTACCTCCGCCTCCCCCACATCCGGAGAGGATCACAATCAGCCCCGCGATCAGCAGAGTACCAAAGGCTTGAAGGGGTTTGATCGGTTTCATGATGAACCTCCTTGTTCTCATTGTTTCAAGATTGAGCCTTCGGCCACCTTTCTAAAATTATACTCTGTAATTGTGACGCGAGAGTGACGCAAGAGAAAAATTTGCACGTATTGTATATAATATGCACATGAATCCAGCTCTTGCTATCGAAATCGACCACAAAAAACACTTTTTATACGGTGCGCGTTCGGCTATCGTGCTCTTTTGGCTTTCGGTTGCGATGAAGCTGGCCTGCTTGGCGGTGTGCACTGTTGATTTCAATATCACTTTTGCACTGCTTGTTTCTGTCATCGCTTTTATCGCGCTGACCACCCTGATCGATTTCGATGGCAGGGAGGTGTGGTGATGCAGCGCGTCCGCACCTTGATTGTCGAGGACGATCCAATCGCAGCACAATACTTGCGCAGCATCGTCGAACACGTACCCGGCTATACGGTGATTGCAACTGTCGGTACAGCCAGCGAGGCACGCGCGGTGATCGAGACTCGTGTCATCGATGTGATCGTGATGGATGTCTATTTGCGCGGCTTGGTCAACGGCGATAAATTGGCGATTGAGATTCACCGCGAGTTTCCGGAGATCGTGATCGTGTTCGCAACGGCCTATTCGGACGAGGGGATCGTGCAGCACGCAGCGCGGGCCGAGGCATTTGGCTACCTGCTCAAACCGTACCGCCCCGACGAGATCACCGCCACACTCCAGCTGGCCAAAGTGGCCATCGAAAAACGGCGCAAAAAAGGGGACATACTGGAGCTGATCGATGGCTACCGATACGATTTGGTCGGAGAGCGGCTGTTTAGAGGGGACGAAACGATCCCGCTGACATCGGCCCAAAAGCGCTTGGTATCGCTGTTGGCGCACAACCACCACATTGCCCTTGAGACGCGGGCGTTGACCGAAGCCCTCAATATGAGTGACGAAGCGTTGCGGGCTCTGATCTATCGTACACGCAAAGAGACATCGCGCAATCTGATTCTCTCCGTCAAGCGCCTGGGGTATAAAATTGCACTCAAATAGGGTATCATTGCATTCATCTATCTTCTCCAAAGGATCAACAGATGCACTTTACAGGAACCAATGTCCTCGTTACCGGCGGCTCGCGCGGGATCGGCGCGCAGATTGCCCGTACGCTGGCCGGATATGGCCTCAAGGTCTGGATCAACTACCGCAGCGGTGAAGCCGAGGCCAAAGCGATTCAGGCCGATATCGTCGCTGCCGGGGGTCAGGCGGAGATCATCGGGTTTGACGTCAGCGACGAAGCGGCGTTTGTCGATGCGATCAAACAGATCGTCACGACAGACGGTGCGCTGGGGTATCTCGTCAACAACGCCGGCATCACCAAAGACAAGCTCGCCATGCGGATGAAAACTGAGGAGTTTATGGCGGTCATCGAAGCCAACCTCAAATCGACCTTTATCGGTTGTCGCGAAGCGATCAAGGTGATGTCCAAAGCGCGCTTCGGTGCGGTCGTCAATGTCGCAAGCATCGTCGGCGAGACCGGCAACGCCGGCCAGACCAACTACTCTGCCTCCAAAGGCGGCACCATCGCCATGACCAAAAGCTTCGCCCAGGAGGGAGCTCCGCGCGGCATCCGTTTCAACACCGTCACCCCGGGCTTTATCGCCACCGACATGACCGACGTCCTCAAGGAGGAGATCAAAGAGGCCTTTGTCGCCAACATCCCCCTCGGACGTTTCGGAGAACCCGCCGAAGTAGCCGAAGCGGTGGCGTTTTTGCTCAGCGACTCGGCAAGCTACATCACCGGAGAAACCCTAAAAGTAAACGGCGGAATGCTGATGTGAGGCACGTTAAAAAAACGTGAACTGCTTCACGTTTTTAGTGCCGCAAGGCGATCCGTTTATGTGAGACGCGCTAAGCAAACGTGAACTGCTTCACGTTTTTAGCGTCGAAACCGAAGCGGTCGGAACGAAGTGAAGCCGCGAAGGCCGATGCGAAAGCGTTGCATAGGATACGCCCGATAGATGCCCAGCCTTTACACCCTTTAGCCTCAGCTCTAAAATGCGTAGCACGGCATACGGCACACGTACCACGCCAATAGACTTATTGGAGAAGGGCTTTTTCGATCTGCTCGAATGTTTCGTACTCCCCGTCATTGAACCCGTCGCTGAGAATGCAGCGATTGAGAAATTTGAGAAACTGCAACATTGCCATCGGTTGTCCGGTGAGGTGCTCTCGCACGGTATCGAGATGGGGACGGACATACCGAAGATCGCTGCGTGCACTCGCCCACAACTCTGCGATTTCTGTTTCGTTCAACTGAAACTGTTCAGTAAAAAAACGCTCGAACATTTCACGCTCTTTTCGGGTGACGATGTGGTCGGCGAAAATAATGGTTTTGATGATCGTTGCGTAGGCGGTATGAAGCGTCTTCATCTCGTGCTCCTGAGCGTCATGGGATGATTGAAGTATATCAAATTTTAACTTTTTTGACTCAGGGATGCCATGCACTGCAGAGGTCTGGTCCCATGACCCGATCTCCGAACATTCCATGAATCCCGAAATAGAAATTGGGACTATGCACCTTTATCGCATTCAGCGGCTTCGTGCAAAACTGTCATTGAAGCGGGGAGAGTGATTCGATTGTACAGGGCATCTCTAAAAATAGATCACACCCACAACATCGAAAGCTTTTGTCTGGGCAAGGCAGGCCTTTGAAGGCCTGGCCGTAGTCAAGTCGAAAAGGTCTAACGCAGTCCAGGCAAAAGATCTCGATGCCCGTAGGGTGGG
>CAZWMZ010000114.1:0-4710 GCA_964634965.1 uncultured Nitratifractor sp.
ATCATCAACGAAGCCGCCCTGCTGGCCGGCCGTCAGGGCAAAAAAGCGATCGAACAGTCCGATCTGATGGAGGCGATCGAGCGGGCATTTGTCGGTCTGGAAAAGAAAAACCGCAAGATCAACGAACTGGAGAAAAAGATCGTCTCCTACCATGAGAGTGGACACGCTCTCATGGCCGAACTCACCGAGGGAGCCACCCGCGTGACCAAGGTCTCGATCATTCCGCGCGGATTGGGTGCGCTGGGCTACACGCTGCATCTGCCCGATGAGGAGAACCGTTTCCTCAAGCAGAAGCATGAGCTTCTCGCTGAGATCGATGTCCTTCTGGGCGGTCGGGCGGCCGAAGAACTCTTCGTCGGAGACATCTCGACCGGTGCCGGCAACGATCTGCAGCGCGCCACCGATATCATCAAAGAGATGATCACCAAGTACGGCATGAGCGATGTCGCCGGCCTCATGGTGCTTGAGCGCAATGCCGGTGGTGCGTTCCTCAACGGCGGCCAAACGATCAAAGATTACAGCGAAAAGACCGCCGAAGCGATCGACGCAGCCGTCCGAACACTGCTTGATGAGCGCTACGCGCACACCAAGGCTACCCTGAAAGAGTATGCCGATGCGATCGAAGAGATGGCCCGCGTGCTGCTGGAGACCGAAGTGATCGAGGGCGAAAAGGTGCGCGAGATTATCGCCGCCTACGAAGAGGCCAACGGCATGTCGTCGCGGCTGGCGCACAGCGAAAAGATCGCTGAGGAGAAAGCAGCCAAAGCCAAACAGCATCAGGAGCGCCAGCGCCAAAACGACGCAGCAGAGCCCGAAGCAACCAACACACCGCCCCAGGATGAGACGGATCGGTCATGAAGCAGACTCGATTGGCGTATCTGCTGCCCAATCTTTTTACCGCTTCGAGTATCTTCGTCGGATTTCTCTCCGTTGCCGAAGCGAGCCGAGGTCATGTTGCGCAGGCGGCCTGGTTGATTCTGCTGGCGCTGGTCTTTGATGGTCTGGATGGACGCATTGCCAGGCTGACGCATACTGCCAGCCGGTTTGGGATGGAGTTTGATTCGCTGGCAGATGTGGTGTCGTTCGGGATGGCACCGGCGGCGCTGCTCTATCTCTATGTTGGATACGCCTATGGCAAATTTGGTGTTCTGGTCAGTGGACTCTACGTGATCTTTGGCGCGATTCGTCTGGCGCGATTCAACATCACCTCTGCCCAAAGCGAACCCAATGTCTTTATCGGGCTGCCCATTCCTGTCGCGGCGGTCTCTGTCGCTTCGAGTGTACTTTTTTTTGATGCGCATGGACTCGAACAGTATGGTGGTGTTTTGCTGGTGCTGGCGTTGCCGCTGGGGCTGCTGATGGTCTCGAACATCCGTTATCCGTCGTTTAAGACCCTGCCGCTGGATCGCCCGATTGTGTACAAGGCACTTGTGGCGCTCACCCTCTCGGCATCGTTGCTCTATCTCTACAGCACCGAAGGGGTTGCGCTGATCGTAGCAACCTATATCCTCTACGGCCCGCTGCGCGCAACCTTGGCGCTGCGACGTTTTGCACACCGCAAAAGAACCGACTGATCCTCTCCGTTGGTCTTGCGGGGCGACTCTGCAGGTCTTGTGCGTCTGCGGTCACACAAAAGTAACTCTCCTGTTTTATACTTCCACTATCCCAATTGACAGGAGTAACAAATGAAAAACACAAAAAGACTCGCCCTATCGGCAGGAATTGTGATCTTTGGTGGCACCCTCTGGGCTGCTCAACCTTCTGCGGCTGAGGTGCTTGGCTTGCATGGGCACGCGGCACACGCTCACCGACACCATGCGCAGGCACATACCTGGCATCGGACGGCACACCGAACGGCGCACGCCCACCATCGCGCAGCACATCGAACCGCACACAATGCGGCGATGACGTTTCTGGGTTCGGGTGAAGCCTCCTCTGGCAACACCCGCAGCAGACACGTCTCGGCCCGCTCCGGACATGCGGCTGGATCCGCTGCAAGCGTTTCGGCCTTTGCGGGCCACAGTGGCGGCCACAGCCACAGTGTCAGCGTTTCAGGTTCTGCTGCTTCGGCTCAGGCAGCCATCAGCGTGACCGGCAACGGCGGATCGGGCCACAGCCACAGTGCCGGATTTGGCGTGCAGTCGTCGGGCAGCAACGGCGGTCACAGTGCCGGCGTATCGGCTCAGGCTGGCGGCGGCGGATTTGGTGTCGGAGGCATGGCCGGAGGGTTTGGCTTCTGACCAACGGTGTGCCGGAGGGTTCTCCTCTCCTTCTCTTGCCCGTCCGGCATACCCTCATCGATTACGCTTGTTCTGTCTGCTTGATTTTTCCTTTTCAACCGAGTATAATGACATCAAAAATTTTCAGGAGCATTCCGATGACGTATGTAATTGGCCATCGACACGACACTTTTGCCAAGATCGCTTCGCTCCTCCTTCTGCGCATCGATTGATCTTCCCTTTTTGTTTTTTGCATTGCGCTGCGCGAGATACGCGTTTTTTCATTCTATCTTGACCAAAGGTTTACCATGGCTACGGACAACACCATTATCATTTTCGACACGACGTTGCGCGACGGGGAGCAGAGCCCGGGCGCTTCGATGAACACCGAAGAGAAGATCCAGATCGCGACCCAGCTCGAACGCCTCGGGGTCGATGTGATCGAAGCGGGATTTGCGGCGGCAAGCCCGGGCGATTTTGATGCCATCCACAAGATCGCCCAGCGCGTCACCCAATCGACCGTCTGTTCGCTCGCACGCGCACTCGAGAGCGACATCAAAGCTGCCGGCGAAGCCATCGCCAACGCACCCAGGCAGCGCATCCATACCTTTATCGCCACCAGCCCCATCCACATGGAGTACAAGCTCAAAATGACCCCCGATGAGGTGATCCGTCGCGCCGTCGATGCGGTCACCTATGCGCGCACATTTGTCGAGGATGTTGAGTTCAGCCTCGAAGATGCCGGGCGTAGCGACATGGGGTTTATGAAAGCGATCATCGATGCGACCATCGAAGCGGGTGCTGGCACCATCAACATCCCTGATACCGTCGGGATCCTGCTGCCCGATGAGGTGGGTCGCCGCATCGCTGAACTGGCTGCCCACATCGATGGGCGTGCCATCATCTCGGTACACAACCACAACGATCTGGGACTGGCAGTAGCCAATTCACTGGCCGCAGTCGAAAACGGCGCCCGACAGATCGAGTGCACCGTCAACGGGCTGGGAGAGCGAGCCGGCAATGCTGCGCTCGAGGAGATCGTCATGGCGATCAAGGTACGCAAGGACGCCTTCGGTCATCTGGATACCGCCATCAATACCCGGGAGATCTATCCCACCAGCCGCCTCATCGCGACCATTACGGGGATCGAACCCCAACCCAACAAGGCCGTTGTTGGCAAAAACGCCTTTGCTCACGAGAGCGGTATCCATCAAGACGGCGTCTTGAAAAACAAGCAGACCTACGAGATCTTCCGTCCCGAAGAGATCGGCCTCGACCTGAGCGATACGCTGGTGCTGGGCAAACACTCCGGCCGCGCTGCGTTTAAGGACAAGCTAGCCAAACTCGGCTTTGCCCCCAGCGAAGAGGAGCTCAATGGCGCCTTTGAACGCTTCAAAGAGCTCGCCGACAAGAAAAAGGAGATCTACGACGACGACCTGCGTGCTCTGATGACCAGCGAAATGACCGCGATCGACAAAACCTACGAGCTTGTAGCCCTGCAGCTGATGGACTCGACCGGCGGCGTACCCAGCGCCGCAGTCACCATCCGCACCAAAGAGGGAACCGAAACGACCGATGCGGGCATTGGTGACGGCACCATCGACGCTGTATTCAAGACCATCGACCGCATCACCGGCCACCACGGCCTGCTGCTGGACTACCGGGTCAAATCGGTCTCACGTGGCAAAGATGCCCTGGCCAACGTCACCGTCAAAGTGACCTTCAACGACAACGAACCTGCCATGATCGGCCACGGTTTGAGCATGGATACCATGCTCGCCAGCGCCCGCGCCTACCTCAACGCTCTTAACAGCTACCTCAGCATGGAGGGGATGCTGAAGCTGCGCCGGGAAGGGAGCGGGGGGACGGTGTAGGGGGGATTAATAATTAATAATTAAAAATTAAAAATTAGAAATTAGAAATTAGAAATTAGAAATTAATGGGGTGGGTTGTTGTGGTAAAGGATCAAAAGGGCATCTTTAAAAGTGCTCAAAATCAAATCTGAATGGAGGAATGTTATGGATTACATCGTAGTTACAGGAGATGGGATGTGGTATGCCTACGTTATCCCTGTCTATGCACGGGATGCAGTAACGGTCGTTCCGGAACATGACATTTTGAGAGTGACACATATTCTCGATCCAAAATATGTAAGAAGAGAGGTGAAAACGGTTTGGGGGAAGGAGTACAATGTGCTATTCTTCGTCCATTATCGGCTCATCTCCGGCTTTGAAAAAAGAGTTGCAGAAGATCCTGAGGTATTACGATTATTGGGCGCATATGATGCTTACGTTTTAAGGTTATTGGAAAGGAGAGATAGATAAAACGCCATACTTTTGCATTTAATCTGCCAAGTGTAGACGTGACTATGAATTGAAAGTAGAAACCTGCCATGAAAAGACTGGTCGGAGTGACAGGACTCGAACCTGCGACCTCTACCACCCCAAGGTAGCGCGCTAGCCAGACTGCGCCACACCCCGACACTTTCAAG
>CAZWMZ010000115.1:0-4081 GCA_964634965.1 uncultured Nitratifractor sp.
ATCGAAAATGATGCCTTTCTCGCCGTAGCTCTTCAGCACGAAATCGACCACCTCGATGGCAAACTCTTTATCGAAAAACTCTCCTTTACCAAACGCAAAAAGTTCGAAAAAGAGTGGAAAAAAAGAGGGAAATCCTAACAAGCAGATTGTATCATGCATCTTGAATTGCGGGGGTAGGGTGAACTTTGCACTCGACCAGTCCGACAAAGACCCAGGCGACGGTAACAACAGTGTGTTGCAAGTGCTGGACAGCAGGATAGCAACCTATGCGATCAAAGATTATCTCAATGACGGCAAGGAGGCCTTTTGCTTATCTCCAGGGCCGAACAACTGGACGCCAAATATCGTTTCTACCAGAACCCAAACAATCGAAACATCATAAAGAAAAACTTTCTAAGCATATCCGGTGCGTTACCCGATGCTTTCAATGTTCTGTATGGTCCATATCGGTTTGAAGACTCTTCGTCGATTCTCCTTCGGGAGAGTGATAGCGTCAACAATATGACAATTTGACATATTTGGCCATTGCCGGTCGCTTTTGTTCCTATAATACACTCAGAACTTGGGAGATTGTATCAGGAGCAAACCATGACCGCGAAAAGGAACAAACCGACCCTTCAGGATGCCGATGCGCCCGATGCACTGACCGAGACGATCGAGCCTGCTATCGTCAATCGTCTCACCTGCGCGACCCTCGAAGGGGTCGAAGCGCGCACCATCGAGGTCGAAGCGACCTTCACCAAAGGGCTGCCCGGCTATGCGATCGTGGGTCTGGCCGGCAGCGATATCCAGGAGGCCAAAGAGCGCACCAAATCGGCTCTGCAGACCAATGGATTTGTCTTTCCGCCGCTGAAGATCACCATCAATCTCAGTCCGACAGAGCTGCGCAAAAGCGGCAGCCATTTTGATCTCTCCCTGGCTCTGCTGATCGCACTCAACCAGCAGGCGCTTGATGAGGAGGGGCTGTTTGTCTTCGGCGAACTGGGGCTCGATGGCCGCGTCAAAAGCTCATCGATGCTTTTCCCACTGATCCTCTCACTCAAAGAGCAGGGTCGCATCCGCCGCGCCATCGTCCCGCACGAAGCCCTCGAGCATCTGAGCCACATTCCGGGAATCGACTTTTATCCTGTCTCTACACTGACCGAGGCGATCGCTCTGCTCAAAGAAAAACGGTTTCGCACCGAACGCATCGCCTTTTCGTATGAGGCACAGTCGATCGAGATCGATGGCGATACCTACTACTACGAGACCGACTATCCACTCGATTTTGCCGAGGTCAAAGGCCAGAGTGTTGCCAAACGTGCTGCCCTGATCGCTGCAGCAGGCATGCACAACTTTTTGATGGAGGGGAGCCCCGGATGCGGCAAAAGCATGATCGCCAAACGAATCGGCTCGATCCTGCCGCCGCTGAGCGAGCGGGAGATTCTGGCGATAGCCAAACATCAATTTCTCGATGGCACCACCCCGACCTTCCGAGCACGCCGCCCTGTGCGCTCGCCACACCACACCGCGACGAGCGCATCGATCTTCGGTGGCGGATCGGCTCAGGCGCGCATCGGCGAAGTGGCTCTGGCCGATCGCGGCGTGCTCTTTTTCGATGAGCTACCCCACTTTTCCAAGCAAGTACTCGAAGCCCTGCGCGAACCCCTGCAGGATCGACGGGTCAACATCTCGCGTGTCAATGCCAAGATCGAGTACGCTTCGGATATTCAGTTTGTCGCTGCGCAAAACCCCTGTCCGTGCGGCAATCTCCTCTCCAAAACCCATGCGTGCCGCTGCAGCGATGCCGAGATCAAACGCTACCGCAACAAGCTCTCCGATCCTTTCCTGGATCGGATCGATCTCTTTGTGGTGATGCAAGAGATCAGCAGCGACGATCGCGGCGACATTACGTCGGCTCAGATGCACGCGAAGGTGATCGAGGCCTTTGCCCGCCAAAAACACCGAGGCCAAGCCCACCTCAACGGCAAGCTTACCGAAGAGGAGATCGAACGCCACTGCCGTCTCGATGCCCAGGCCCACACGGTACTCGATCAGGCGATCGGACGCTTTGCCCTGACCCACCGCAGCATCGCCAGCATCAAAAAAGTCGCCCGCACCATCGCTGATCTTCACGCCCATGAAACGATCGAAAAGTCCGATCTGCTCGAAGCCCTCAGCTACCGACGCCGCCGGTAGGTTGTCGATCATCGCCAGCACCTCAGCAGATCAAAAGCATCGAAAACGCCCACATCGTTGCCAACGACATCGAGGTAAGCTCCCAGGGCAAAATACCCCTTTGGCTGTTTGGGTTTTTGTACTGAGTTTTCAGAAACGACGGCTGTGTGTCACACCGAAGGGTCTGACCCCAAATGTCGTTAACGAGAAACAATGCCAAACGCCAAACTCATACCGATTCAGCGCACATCCTTGAGTCGAACGATCTGAATGTCCTGCTCTGCTTCGATCTCCATGTCTTCGGTCAAAAAAGCATCGCATCCGGCCGCAACAGCACATTGCAACTGCATAAAGTCCTCGAAATCGACCGTCTCACTCGATCGACACATGCGGGTATAGGTCGGCAGTGCTTCGGCCAAAATGGGGGTGAAGCTGAGGATTTCAAACTGCGTATGCAGCATCTCGAAAAAGGCGGCGGTTTTTGCGCAGGGGATGCGGTGGCGGGTGGCGATGTACTCGATGGTGGTCAAAATATCTTCGCTGGTGGCCAACGTCTCAAAACGCTCGATGATACGGGGAAGCACCTCGAGAGCACGGGCATGGTTGGCACGGTTGGTGATGAGCAGGTCGAGCAGAATGTTGGCATCGAAAAAGATTTTATTCATATTTGGAGGCCTTGATCGCCCGATGCGACCGATCCGGATCGTCGATCTTGCCAAAAGCACCGGCAAATGCCATGATCTCTTCGGTACGCTTTTGCCGACGTTTTTTCTGCGCTTCGTTGATCATCGCCAGCACTTCATCGGCATACTCCGAAGAGATATAGAGCCCTTTGGATTTGTTGCTTTTTTTGTCCCACAGCTGCAAGACATCCGCCGGAATCGACCCCCGCAAAAAATCCCGAAACGAAACACGCGCCATAGTCATCACGATTTCCTTTGTCATATATTTTTATATTGTCAATTATAGGACATAAAGTCAAATATGTCAATTGAAAACTTTGCGCGGACATATAAAAAACAGCTAGAAATTATAGTTGCATATATAAAAAGTACCCAAATTCGGCCTCAAAAGCCTTGTGTGATGTCACAATCTCAATTCGAGCTTGTCGTTGGCGTAGTTGTGTACCAGTGCTTGGATGATGTTTTGATATGAGATGCCTATTGTGCGGGCTTTGGCTTTGATCACTTCCAGATCACTGAGTTTGAGGTTGATGCTGATCTGCTTTTTGGCGTCGAGATGATGCAGGGTCTCATCGGCCATTTTCTTGATAGCATCGTTATCAAACGGCACAGACTGAGCCACCCCCGACTCAATCCCTTCAACGATCTCGCGCTCTTGTTTGTTGTAGTGCATGTGTGCTCCTGTTAGGTGTATTTTTTGTTGAGTTTGCGACTGGGAATGATGTTTTTGAGAAATATATCTTCACCCTCACGGACATAAGGCACATAGTGCACATATCCTTTTAGTCGCACCACAAAGATATATTGATTGGGGTATTTATCGGTATTGGGATGACGATAATGATCGAGTACGCCTTCGTCGCGCATCACTTCTACTGTCTCCTCAAAACTCACACCCCGTTCCTGAATGAGTTTTAGGTTTTTCTCCTCGTTCCAGCGAAACATTTATGCTCCAGATTTCTATATGTCGTCATTATATCATATATAAAAAAGGTTGGAACAAGATTATGAAGGAAATTTATTTGGCATTTCCCAGTACAGAAGGGTCTGACCTCAAATGTTGTTAACGAGAAACAATGCCAAACGCCAAACTCATACCGATTCAGCACACATCTTTAAGTCGAACGATCCGGATGTCTTGCTCTGCTTCGATCCCCATGTCTTCGGTCAAAAAAGCATCACATCCGGCCGCAACGGCACATCGCAACTGCATAAAGTCCTCGAAATCGACCGTCTCACTC
>CAZWMZ010000116.1:0-7847 GCA_964634965.1 uncultured Nitratifractor sp.
TGGGATTTCAAATCAAGGCCTGCGTCTCCGTAGGTCGATCGACGTTGATATGTTTGGGCTGCGCTCCCAGCAGGAGCCAGTTGAGATTGATTCCCTCTTTGTGGGCAAAGAGAGCCAGTGCCATGTAGGGAATTTTGCCCCGTTTTTTGATGACTGCGAAATATTGGGGGGTCAGGCCCAGTTCACGGGCGAGCGTTTTGTTGAGCACTTTAGTCCCGGGCTCTTTCTCGGCGACCACTTCGGCCATGCGCTCCATAATCGAATGAAATTGGGTCTTCATTCTTGTACTCCTTGGATCGTTTGTGCTTATGATATCTCAATCGATCAGACAGGGCAAAAAATATGGCACATTGTCATGCAAACGTACAGGGACTGGTTGGATTGGGGTGCTGTTCAATCATCCAAAGCACACCGCCTCAACGAGGCCACGGTGCAGCTGGCGGTTGGTTAGACGGTTCCGCCAAAGCGAAGCTGACCGTCCGTCGTATGTACCTGCAGGTTATGTGTTAGTTTTCGGAGGCGTTCGAGAGCTCTCGACTGTCAATGGTGATGACCGTGTGGACGTTTCCACGAGGATTGAAGTCGGCTTCGAGGCGCATCCAGCGCGGTTTGAGCAGGGCAGAGAGCGTATCGAAGATCTCGTTGGCGCTTGCCTCGTGGGAGATGTAGCGGTCGATAAAGGTGTTGATGTAGAGTTTGAGCGCTTTGAGCTCGATGACGTGCTGGTCGGGACAGTAGCTCAGATGGATGGTCGCAAAATCGGGATAACCCGACCGGGGGCAGCGGCACATAAACTCGGGCAGTTCAATGTCGATGGTGTAGCATTTTGTGTGCGGATTGGGCCAGAGGTGTTCGGAAGCATGGATATCAAACGTTTTGATCTCGTGTTCGCCGTACTTCATGCGGATGCCTTTGGGGGAGGATTGTATTGTTGAATGAGCTCGGTTTCGCTCAGCGGCTGGGCGACGATGAAGCCCTGGATGTAGTCGACCCCCATCGCCTTGAGTTCTGCCTTTTGGGTTGTTTTGTCGACCCATTTGGCCACGCTGGTGATGCCGAGCTCTTTGGCCATGCGGATGAGTGAGTGGAGCATCGCACGGCTGGCGCCGTCATCAAGTTTGCCGACGAAATCACGATCAAACTGCACCATGTCAAATTTGAAGTGCCGCATGTACTCCATCGAGGCGTTGGAGGAGCCAAAATTGTCGATGCAGATGCGGAATCCCTGTGCACGAAATGCGCCGAGAGTTTTGAGATACCCTTCGAGGTTGTGGTGGGTTTTGCGCTCGTAGAGCTCAATGATCACACGGGCAGGATCGATCTGCGTATGGGTCAACAGATCAAAGGCTTTGGCTTGAAAATCCTTGCTGCGCAACGAAAAAGGGGAGAGGTTGAAGCTGAAGGCGATCTCCGGATCGATCAACTGCAGCAACGCAACCGCATGCTTGAGGATCAGCAGATCATACTCGCGCCCAAGTCCCAGGCGATTGACGATCGGCAGATAGGTGCGCGGCAACAGCGCCTCCTGGCCCGGCTGGGGGATCTTGACGGCCACCTCGTAGGTGTCAATTTTCTGCTTGCGGAGATGGTAGAGTGGCCGCAGCATAAAGGCAACGTTTTCGGCCTTGATCGCGTCGATGATGCGCTGCTCGGTTTCGCGAATGGGTACGATGTGATGATGGAAGTGCTCCGGCGGCTCCACACGGGCCTGGAGATTGGCCTGAATGGTATCGTGCAGGTGGTAGATCGCTTTTTCGCCCTGCGGCTGGTATCCACCAAGGGTTTCGAAGCGATAATCGAGCTCAATCTCTCCGATGGTAGCATGGTCGCGCACAAAGGAACCGATCGCATCGGCCAGCTGCCGTTCATCGCCGCGAACAGCAATGAGAAATTCTGCGCCCTGTTTGCGTCCAATGATGGCCGGTTGCAGCCGGGCAGCTGTCAGCGTCTGGTTGAGGTGCCGGATCAAGGTTTTGAGCATGTGGTCAATGTCAGAGATGCCGTAGTTTTCATTGATCGTGCCAAGATTGTTGATCAGAAGCAGCCCCAGTGCGTTGGGTTTGCTGCGGTGATAGTGGCGCAAAAAAGAGGCATAATTGTAGCTGCCGGTGATGGGATCGATGAGCGACTTCTGTTCGCCTTCGTCGATCGAAAAGAAGATAAAATAGGTCGTCACAAAGACAAGTGCCGCTCCGAGGGTCAGTTCGCGGAGTCCCAGATTGAATGATGCCGTTTGGAGCAGAGTGGCATACGCCACCAGGCTGATCAGGGCCAGGATCGGCAGACCGGCCCGGATGGCCAGCTTGAACTTACGTCCTCGTTCATCCTGCTCCGAGATCAGCATCAGACATCCAGGTGCTTGACGTCTTTGGCGTGGGTTTCGATGTAGGCGCGGCGGGGTTCGACCTCGTCTCCCATAAACAAAGAGAAGGTTTCGCTCGCTTCGTCATAATCGTGAATCGTGATCTGCAGGAGGCGACGGTTTTGCGGATCCATTGTCGTCTCCCAGAGTTGCTCAGGATTCATCTCACCCAGACCTTTGTAGCGTTGAATGTAGGCGCCCTTTTTGGCGCTCGCTTCGACCGTTTCGAACAGCTCGAGGAGGTCTCGATCGGCGAACTCATCCGTGATGCGCTCCTGGATCGTATGGTAGATGTGGATCGCCTCGTTGTAGTGCGGGTTCGTAAAGAGCACTTCATCGATGATCAGCTCCTCCATGCCGTCGTTGGTCTGGACGAACAGATGAATTGTTTCGTCGTCGATGGTTTCGTTGAGAATGTTGTACCCGAGCCCTTTGATGTACTTCTTGATTGTGGTGGCCAGTTTTTTGTTGGAGGTGCCGATGATGTCCGGGTTTTCGATCATGTAGCGGAGCACTTCGGGAAGTGCAAAGCGCTTTTCGATCTCCTTAAGGGTCATGCGGTAATAGGCGACGCGCTTGAAGAGGTCGGTCAGGTCCGCCTGGCCCATTGTTTGGCTTTCGATGGCGTGGATGCCGTTTTCAATCAAAAATTCATTGAGGGCTTTGTCGTCCTTGAGATAGGTTTCATTTTTGCCCTTTTTGTAGCGATAGAGAGGTGGCTGGGCAAGATAGAGATAGCCCTTTTCGACAATGGGGCGCAAAAAGCGGAAGAAGAAGGTCATCAACAGCGTCTGAATGTGGCTGCCGTCGACGTCAGCATCGGTCATGATGATGATCTTGTGGTAGCGGAGCTTCTCTTCATCAAACTCATCGCCGATACCGCACCCCAGTGCAGTGATCATGTTCTTGATTTCATCGCTTTTGAGGATCTTTTCCAGGCGGGCCTTTTCGACATTGAGGATCTTGCCCTTGAGCGGCAAGATCGCCTGAAAGACGCGATCGCGCCCCTGTTTGGCTGATCCGCCAGCCGAGTCTCCCTCGACGAGATAGAGCTCACTGATGGCAGGGTCTTTGCTCTGGCAGTCGGCCAGTTTGCCCGGCAGGGTGCCAACACTCATGGAGTCTTTGCGCTTGACGAGGTCTTTGGCGCGTTTGGCTGCATCGCGTCCTTTGGCGGCCAGGATAACATGCGCCATGATCGCCTTGGCTTCGATGGGATTCTCTTCAAGGTATTTGTTGAAGTTTTCGGTGAAAAACTTTTGCACAAGCGGACGGACGTATGAGGAGCCGAGTTTGCCTTTGGTCTGGCCCTCAAACTGCGGTTCGGGGACGCGGACCGAAATGACCGCTATGAGCCCCTCGCGGGTGTCGTCGCCGGTGATCTTGACGTTTTTCTCTTTGGCGCTGGCGTTTTTGGAGATGTAGCTTGAGAGCGAACGCGTCAATCCGGCACGGAAGCCCGCTTCATGGGTACCGCCGTCGGGGGTTTTGATGTTGTTGACAAAAGTGACAACCTTGTCGCTGTCGCCGTTGCAATACATGATCGCAATGTCCATCTCGATGTCGTCGGCAGCCCCTTGAAAAAACTGAGCTTCGGAGAGGGGTTCGCGACTGTTGAGGTCCTCGACGAACTGCTTCAGGCCTCCGTCGAAATGAAATGTCTCTTTTGTGTCGTCTCGCTCATCGTAAAATTCGATCGTGATGCGTGGGTTAAGGTAGGCAAGCTCTTTGAACCGTTTGGCGAGAATCTCTTTTTGAAACGTGACACTCTCGGTGAAGATCTCTGGATCGGGCCAAAATTCGATCCTGGTCCCTTTTTTGCGCGATTTTCCGGTGATCTCCAGCGGCGCGACGGGGATGCCCCGCTCAAAACTCTGCTGGTGTACTGCGCCGTCGCGCAACACGGTCAGTTCGAGTCGTTTGGAGAGGGCGTTGACGACCGACACGCCTACTCCATGCAGACCGCCAGAGACTTTGTAGGTGTCTTTGTCGAATTTGCCACCTGCGTGCAACACGGTCAGGACGACCGTCGCTGCTGAGATCTTCTCGGTGGGGTGTTCGGTGACGGGGATGCCCCGCCCGTTGTCCTCGATGATCGCCGAACCTGCCTGGGTCAGGGTGACTTTGATTGTGTCGCAGTAGCCGGCCATCGCTTCGTCGATGGAGTTGTCCACGACTTCATACACGAGGTGATGAAGCCCTTTGGTCGAGGTGTCCCCGATGTACATTCCGGGGCGTTTGCGTACCGCTTCGAGTCCCTTGAGGACCTTGATGTTACCAGCGCCATATTCTGCCATAGCGTACTCTCCAATTCTCTGTGCAATATGAGCATTGATTTTATCGAAAAATCACTTGCGAAGGGCTTGGGCGGGCGATGCGGCGTGCCTGGGTGCGGAGTCGCCTGCGGTTTGGTGTTGTCTCCCGGCGCTTGGCGGTGTGGATACGGTCGGTGGTGAGCGACGCCTTTAGAGCAAGGTGCCGCTTAGGCGCTTGCGGTTGGGGGTGATGGTGACTGCATGAGGATCGACCATGTGGCCTGCGTGCCAGGCATCGATGGCATAGCGCCCGATCATGGCAGCATTGTCGGCACAGTACTCCAGCGGGGCGAGGTGGAGCGATTTGTCGTAGCGGGCACAGAGGGCTTCGAAGGCATTGCGGATATGGGCATTGGCGCTGACGCCTCCGACGAGTGCCGCATCGTGGATGGGCTCTGCGGCAAAGAGCTTGGTGCTCTTTTGGATCAGATGGGCCGTAACCGCCTGCTGAAACGCCGCCGCAAGATCGCGACGGTCCTGTTCCTGCATTGCGTCGGCACCGCCGAGCTGCTCGATGGTCAGACGTACGGCATTTTTGAGTCCTGAGAGAGAGAAGGCGATCAGCGGAGAGTGGCGCAGAGGTATGGGCAGCTTGAACCGCTCGGCATCTCCTTCGCGCGCCAGGGCTTCGATGAGGGGGCCGCCGGGGTAGCCCAGCCCCATCATCCTGGCGGTCTTGTCGAATGCTTCACCGACACTGTCATCCATGCTGGTAGCGAGGATCTCCATCGCATCGATGTTGTGGACGCGAATGACCATGGTGTGGCCGCCCGAAATCAGCACGACCAGCAACGGAAAACGGGTCGGTTTGCCGATAAAAAGCGAATAGATGTGGCCTTTGAGATGGTGGACCGGAATGAGCGGAATCTTTTGCAGGGCGGCCAGTGTTTTGGCGAGCATCAGGCCTTCGTTGAGCGTTACGGCCAAACCGGGTTCGGTGGTGACCGCGACCGCCTTGAGATCATCAAGCCAGGCCTGGGCGCTTTCGAGCAGTCTGGGCAGTGCAGTTGCGTGCAGGCGACTGGCAAGCTCTGGCACCACACCACCGTAACGGGTGTGTTCGGCCTCCTGGGAGCGCTTGATATGGTGGAGGAGTTGGTGATCCTTGATGCGTGTCACAGCCAGTGCACTGTCGTCGCAGGAGCTTTCGATGGAGAGGATCATATGGGACTCCGTGCAGGGTGTTGTGCCTTTACAACATACTGTATGTGTCGTGACGGGTGGTGACTGTGACGGGCAGCGCGGGTGGTGTTGTGGGGGCACAATACCCTACGCGTCGCGTGCATAGGCGCGTACCTCGGCATCGACGGCGATGATCTCGTCGATGTTTTTTGCATGGATGTTTTCAAATGTTTTGAGTGCATCAAGTACCCTGTCGGCCATGCTGCCGAAGGTGATTTTGCCTTGCGCAAATTGGGCGATTGCTTCTTCGTTGGCGGCGTTGAGGACGACACCCAGATGGGGGTTGTGGAGGAGGTGGTCTTTGATCTGCCAGATGGGATAGCGTTGCGGATCGATGGGGAGAAATTCGAGCGCACCGATGCTGAGCAGGTCGGTCGGAGGCAGAATCGGTTCATCAACATGACCCAGGAGAGCAAAGGCGATGGGAAGCTTCATGTCCACACCGGCCAGATGTGCCGTGGTCGAGCCGTCGACAAATTCCACGAGGGCATGGATGATCGATTTTTTTTCGATCACCGCATCGACGCGGTCGGTACCGAAGAGCCATTTGGCTTCCAGCAATTCGAAGAGCTTGTTGGTCATGGTGGCGCTGTCGATGGTGATTTTGTTGCCCATTGACCAGTTGGGGTGGTTGAGGGCTTGATCGAAAGTCGCATCGGCGATCCGGTCGATCTCCCAGTCGCGAAACGCACCTCCGCTGGCGGTGATGACGAGGCGGTCGACGGGGCGGTCGTTCAGCAGATACCACAGCCCGAAATGTTCGCTGTCGATGGGGGTGATACGAGAGGTGTCGATGAATTCGCCTGCGACGACGAGCGATTCTTTGTTGGCCAGAGCAACGTGGCGACCCAGCTCGATCGCTTTGAGTGTAGGGCGCATACCTGCATATCCGACCAGGGCATTGACGATTGTAGGACTGACGCTGCGCTCAAGGAGCTCGAGGATGCCTGCTTCGCCGACAAAAACGTTGTTGTGCTGGACGCGAGGACGATCCTCTTCGCGGGCGATGGCAACCATTTTGGGAGCAAAGGCGGCGATCTGTTCGTTGAGCAGGTCGATGTTGTTTCCAGCAACAAGCGCTTCGATTTCGAGATTGTATCGCTTGGCGATGATGAGTGTGTTGACCCCGATCGAGCCGGTGGAGCCCAGCAGGACGAGAGAAGAGGGGGTGTTGGGTGGTTGGTGTTGGGTGGTTGGTGTTGGGTGGTTGGTGTTGGGTGGCATGTCAGTATCCTAAGAGGTGAAGCAGGATGTAGAGCGCGGGGGCGGCGAAGAGGTAGCCGTCGATGCGGTCGAGGACTCCGCCGTGTCCAGGGAGGATGGTGCCGCTGTCTTTGATGCCCGCTTCGCGCTTGAGGTAGCTCTCGAACAGATCACCAAAGATCGAGAATTTTGAGCCGACAAGGCTAATGAATGCGGCGGCGAAGATACCGATCTCCATCCAGCCTGAGGCGACAATCGTGCCGCCGATTGTGCCGGCAATCACCCCTCCTGCGACCCCTTCGAGGGTTTTGTTGGGAGAGGTGGGGGAGAAAGGGGTTTTGCCAATCGCCTTGCCGGTGTAGTAAGCCCCCACATCCGTCAGCGCGACGACGAGGAGCATCCATAGCAGTGCGATCATACCGTATTCGCGGTAGAGCATATAGACAAACACCATCCCGATCGTGGGATAGAGTAGCGGCAAAAACTCGCGCACATCCGTGGTGCGACGGTAAGCCAGATACCCGGCAAAGACCAACAATCCCAAGACAATGAGATCGCTGGGGTGCGGATAGAGCCCCGCCACAAGCCAGATCGCACCGGCATAGAGATACGGAGTCGTCTGCCCGATGCGAAAGAGCGGCAACGCTTCGCTCAAGGCCAGCGCATAGACAACGCCCAAAAAGAGCCAGGTGAGAAATGCATTGTTAAGCACGCCGATGAGCAGCAACACCGCCAACAAAACGGCGGCTGTTTTGACGCGGGTAAGATGGGTGTTTTGTGACATA
>CAZWMZ010000117.1:0-8148 GCA_964634965.1 uncultured Nitratifractor sp.
TTCAACCGTGCCGAGCTCTACCGCATCGTCGAAGCCTACCACTGCATTCTCTGCCACGATCGTTACGACGATCCGATATATCGTGATTTCAACGCTTCCAAAGCTCGTTTTAAGCGTCAGGAGACTCCATGCGCCCGTTGATAGCACTGCTGTGGATTGTCGTCGGGCTGTCGGCGGGCCAAGAGTGTGCGAGCTGTCACCCCCGCGCAGCCAAAGCATGCCGACAGAGCCCCCACTATACTCTCGAAAACGCCATCAACATCACGCGGCGGACCTGGGGAATTCACGACAGCAATGTCACCCTGAAGACACTCCCGAAAGCGCAGGCGCACCCCCAAACTCCTCCTCAGATTGTGGACGATTTTTTGCGCCGTAAATGCCTCAAATGTCATCCGTTTAATCGCAACAGTGGAGAGCGGGGAATGAAACGGGGAATCGGTTGTCTGGCGTGCCATACTCCCCACCAAAAGCGAGGGAGATGTCAACGGGCGCCGGTCGCGACCGAGCGTTGCCAGCGCTGCCACAACAAAGGCTACACCGGCGGCGAGTACGGCGGACTGTTTCCCAAAGACCACCATCAGGCCTACCGCGCACCGCTGACCGCAGAGGGGAGGTTCCCGCCGCGACGCTACGGGATCGATCATCACCGTCTCAACGAAGATGTGCACCATCGGGCAGGAATCCGCTGCGCGCAGTGTCATACAGCCGAAACACTGCGTGGACAAAAACGTGCATCCTGCACCGATTGTCATCCGAATCCTTCCTCTAAAAACCATCCGTCATACCATGCCCGTATCGCCTGCATCGCCTGCCACGCTTCGTGGGGGTACAGTGCCTACGAACTGTCGGTATTTCGGGACGATACCCCCGATTATCGGCCTTGGAAAGATCTGGTGCTTCAGGAGGATGGGTATCTCACCCGCTTTTTGAATAAAGCGTTGGCGTCAAAAAAGACGATCCCGCCCGCAATGCCCGATTGGCTGGAGCGTAAACTCCGGCCGGGGGTCTGGTACAGCGGCTACCGTTACAAGCGGTGGGAGGATGCGGTACTGGCCAACTACGTCGATGGACGCATCGGTCTGGTGCGCCCGCTCTATCAGTACCGTATCAGCTACCGTGACGCCAATGGCACGATGGTTCTCGACGATGTCGCCACCGTCGACGGCCGTCCGATCGAAGCGTGGCTTCCCTACGCCCCTCACACCATTACGCGAAGGGCTAAAAGCTGCGAACGGTGCCACGCCAATCCGCTGATCCTGACTCCGTATCGGGGCGACAACTCTGTGTTGCGCCTCAAGGTCCCGCAGCGCATGATCGGGGCCTCCCCTTTGCGCGCGGAACAGATCGAGCGCATGCGGTCCGAACGCTACAAACGGGAGCGAGCGAAATGCTTTTAGCGCTGCGCGCGCTGGGAGTCTTTGGGCAAAGAGTTTACAGTTAAGCTCCGAGCCCTTTGAGGACAAAAAAGATGATCGCCGAGAGCAGTGCCGCGATGGGAACCGTAACGACCCAGGCAGTGATGATCTTTTTGATCATGCCCTTTTTGATGTAGTTTTCGCGCAGCCTCTTTTTGATCTTTTTGACCACCTTTTTTTGGGTTGCTTTTTTCTCGATCAGGCTGAGTTTGCGTTCAGCTTCGCTGTCGGGGCAGGCTTCGAGCTCGGCTTTGATGGCGTCATACTTTTCGACTTCGGCGTAGAGTTCGCTCTGGCGCTCTTTCATGTGCTGACTGTCGAGCCACTCGCGCAAAAATCCCACCCCAAAGACCGCTCCTACAGCGATGTGGGTCGATGAGACGGGCAACCCCAGTTGCGATGCGATGATGACCGTGATGGCGGCTGCGAGCATGATCGAAAAGGCCCGAATCGGATCGAGCTCCGTAATCTCCGATCCGACCGTCCGGATGAGCCGAGGACCAAAGAGCGCCAGACCCACAGCGATCCCAAGACCCCCGGTAG
This sequence comes from uncultured Nitratifractor sp., assembly GCA_964634965.1. GTDB lineage: Bacteria > Campylobacterota > Campylobacteria > Campylobacterales > Sulfurovaceae > S017-3. Next base: position 1,959 of record CAZWMZ010000117.1, read on the forward strand.
CCATGACCCACAACGGAATCGCCGCTTTTTGTGAGATGGCCAGATGGATCAAGGCATCGTTTACCGCCGCCAGGGGACCGATGGCATTGGCGACATCGTTGGCGCCGTGCGCGAAACTGAGCATGGCTGCTGAAAAGATCAGCGGGATCATAAAAAAGCCGTTGATCGCTTCGCGACTGTTTTCGGTCTGCTCCATTTTGCGTGCAACACGGGGCCGAAGCCAGAGGTATGCGACCACACCCCCGATAAGCCCCAGCGTCAGTGCGACACCAAAGGGAGGCTTTTTGGTCTGCGGCAAAAAGGCCAGGAGGGAGGTGATATCACGCCAGATGTGCTTGAGCCCTTTGAGAGTCAGGTAGGTGACGAAGGCCGCCGTCATGATCGCGACGAGAATCGGGACGATCCTCTTGGCCGCGCTGCGCATATCGGTCTTGTGCAGGATGGTTTTTTTGATCAGATAGAGAAACCCGGCAGCAATAATACCGCCAAGCATCGGTGAGATGACCCATGAGGCAACGATCTTGCCCATGGTGCCCCAGGCGACGACGCCCAATCCACCTGCGGCCATTCCCGCACCGGTAACGCCACCGACGATTGAGTGCGTGGTCGAGACGGGCGCTTTGAGCCATGTGGCGAGGTTGAGCCAGAGGGCTGCTGCGAGCAGGGCTGCCGCCATTGCATAGACGAAGATCATCGGATCGTTGCCAAATGCCGTCGGAGCGATGATTCCCTTTTTGATCGTGCCGACAACATCCCCTCCGGCGATCAGAGCGCCGCCAGCCTCAAAGATCGCAGCGATGACGATCGCACCGGTCATGCTCAGCGCTCCGGCTCCGACAGCGGGCCCGACGTTGTTGGCGACGTCGTTGGCGCCGATGTTCATCGCCATGTAGCCGCCAAAGATCGCTGCCATCACCAGAAAGCCGCCATGGGCCACACCACCGACAAGCGTGCTGGCATAGTAGCCGACCGTAGCAGCAAACGCTGCACCGATAAGAACTTTGATCGCATTGGTGATCATCTCTTCCCCCAAAAATGTGATGATCGAAGTATAACACATCCCTGTTTGCGAACAGAGCACTTCATTACGTTATGTAATAGTGGCTATGCGTTGTGCATATCGTCTGCCCGTATGGCATCGAGATCGAACCCAAAGGTTGAGCCTGAGCCGGGTAGACTCTCGATCTGCAACGCCAGACCGTGCAGGCGCAGGATATAGGTCACGATAAAGAGTCCTACGCCAAGTGAATTGTCCCAGGAATGGTTGTCGACACGTGTAAACCGTTGCGTAATCTTTTTCTGCAGATGCGGCGGGATGCCTGCGCCCCGGTCGGTTACCGCGAAATGTCCGGCGTGCAATCGCACGACCACGGTAGCCTCCGAGTACTTGAGGGCGTTGTCGATGAGGTTACTGACGGCATACCAAAAGAGCATCCGATCACCCACCACCTCTGTCGATTCGGTCTCGATCTGCAGTGTACGATTGGGATATTTCTTGCGCTGCGCATCAACCGCTTCTTCGATCAACAGAGCCATATCAAAGGGTTTTTTGTCCAGAGTAAGGGTGTGTGTATCCATCTTGATCGCCAGAGCGAGGCGGTCGATCAGGTCGGTGATCCGTTCACCGTTTTGGATGATTTTGGTGAGAAACTTTTGACGCAAACCGGGCGGCAGATCGGGATCGTCCTGGATCGTTTGTGCGTATCCGATGATGGCAGCGACGGGGTTTTTAAACTCATGGCTAATGGCGGAGATGATCTCGCTCTGTTGCCGGGTGAGGCGTTTGAGCCTTTTGGTATATTTACTCTTTTGGCGATCCCGTTTTTCCAGCTTGGTTGCGATCCGGGCAATCTGTTTGGAGATGGTGTGCAATTCCTGACAGCAGGCAACAGGTGGTGCAGCACGGTCGTATCGTTTGGCGAGGAGATGTTCGAGTCCATCGTTAATACGCCGCACATCGTTGCTGACGTTTCGACTGATGTGCAGCGTCAGCCAATATGCCAACCCCAGCGCAACGGTAAAGATCGGCAATGCCTGGAGCCAAAAGCGGACAAACTTGCTGCGTATTGCTCGCATCGGGTAGGCCATGCGAACGTAGCCTGTTGAGGTGGCTTTGGCCAGGTAGAGCATGGTGCGCTTGAGCGTCCTGGAGTAGCGCATGATGCTGCCCCATCCGTGGGTGTGCGCGCGAACGATCTCGGGACGATGCAGAAGATTCTCCATTCCCACCGGCGTGCGGTTGCTTTCGTAGAGTACCGTTCCGTTGTGCTCAACGAGCGTGATGCGCACACCCGTTTGCCAGTGCAGAGAATCGAGTCGTGCAGAGTGCTGGGTCCACGGAGCGCCCGTGAGGTGATATTGGGCGATGAGATGGTGCAGCATGGTTTTATGATTGGCGATTTCAACGCTGCGCAAGAGATAGTAGCCGGTCAGAGCCAGGAGAAAAAAGAGCCCGAAAAAGAGGCCATTGAGGGTATAAAAATAGCGTTGATCGAGCCTCAGCACAGCTGATATCCTATCCCACGAACGGATTTGATGTATTGGTGGGTGCGATCGGGATCGATCTTGGCCAGCAGTCGGTTGATGGTGACGTTGACGGCAGTGTGATGTGCGTTGGTTTCGTTGCCCCAGACCTTTTCCAGGAGTCGATTGCGACTCAATGGAGTACCAGGGTACTGGAGAAAGCAATGCAGCAGATCAAACTCCAACCGGCTTAATTCGATCGGACGGCCATCGACGGTGACGGTGTGGCGATCGAGATCGATTTCGATCTCCCGATGGCGCAATGTTCGCATCGGGTCCCCGCGCGTACGTCTCAGGATCGCACCCACACGCAGCAGCAGTTCGTTCATGTTAAACGGTTTGGTCATGTAGTCATCGCCTCCACGCTCGAACCCCTCTTCAATCGCACGGGGTTGATCCTTGGCGCTGACGAATATCACCGGCGTATCGTACCCCTCTTCGCGCAACGACGCGACAAATTCGCTCCCCTCAACACCGGGCAGATTGCGATCGACGATGAGCAGATCAACGGTCTCTTCGTGCATCAATTGGCGGGCATATTTGGTCGAGAGCAGACCGGTCACGGTGTAGCCAGCTTTGGTCAGATGGTACTCTTCGAGCTCCAGCAGATCGGGTTCGTCCTCGATGATGACAATGTGTGCATCGTATGTTTCGGTCATCTTAAATCACCATCTCGATGTCGTCGTGGTCTGCAAACGCTTTGAAGAGGCGATTGCGTTCGGCTTCGCTCTCGACGGTGCAGGTGGCGTTGTAGGTGTGAAAGGTGCCTCGCCGGGAGCGGTGACCCGGATGGCAGAGATGTTCTTTGTCTCCCATCACCTCTTTGATGGCGCTGTGCAGCGCATCGGGGTCGCGGCCGATGATCTTGAACCCCCACTGTGTGGGATAGTCTATGTGGGGCTTCTCCTGAGTCTTATCGTCGAAAATCACCGCTTTTGCCTCCCGATTTTTTCTCGAGCTGGATGCGATGGATCACCATCCCCTTGTCGATCGCTTTGAGCATGTCGTAGATCGTCAGCAGACCGATGCTCACTCCCGTGAGGGCCTCCATCTCGACACCGGTTCGGCCTTTGAGTTTGGCCGTTACGGAGAGTTTAAAGCCGGGCAGCTCGGGCAGCTCTTCGACCTCAGTCTGTACCGATGTCAGCATCAGCGGATGGCACATTGGAATCAGATCGGGGGTGCGCTTGGCGCCTGCGATGGCCGCGATGACAGCCGTCTGCAGCACCGGTCCCTTTTTGGCAGTTTGGGTGACGACCGCTTCGTAGGCATCGGGGCTCATCTCGATGATACCGCTGGCGGTGGCGATCCGCTCCGTAATCGCCTTGTCGCCGACATCGACCATCTTGGGTTTATCGTTTGCATCCAGGTGGGTCAGTTCCACGAACACTCCTTTAGGCATCTCTTAAAATAGCACAGGCAATGGCTTCGCCACCCAGCAGGCATCGCACTCTTTGGCTTGCGCTGCGTTCGACCTTTTCGATCTGACTTTGGACAGTCCCATGCCGGTCTGCCTTGAGCCTGTTTTACACAGGCAAAAGCCTTTGATGGTGCGATCTGCTGCTCTCTCTATTTTTCGAGGTGCCCTTCTTTTTGTGCTATTTTAGCGCGTTTAGGATTAGTCGAGCCAAAACCGTAGCCAATCGCACCCATTTTTAAGCGCTTTTTAGCAAGAGGGTGTTACTATTGCGTAACATTATCATTTGTATAATGCGAACAAATCCAATCCTTAAGGACGTGTTATGGCTGAACTAGAAAATGCCTCCGGAAAGACGAGCAAAAAAGAGTACCTCAAGGGGTGGGTCTCTTATCGCATCAAGCGCTACTGGCTCTATGTAGCCATCACCATCATCGCTCTGGTGCTGCCCTGGATCCGCATCAACGGTAACCATTTTTTTCTGCTGAACTTTGACCACAAAAAGCTGCATCTCTTCTTTACCGCTTTTGATATGCAGGAGCTCTATCTGATGCCGTTTATTTTGATGCTGCTCTTTTTGGGCATCTTTGCTGTCACGGCGTTGGGAGGGCGTGTCTGGTGTGGCTGGGCGTGTCCGCAGACGATCTTTCGAGTCATCTATCGTGACCTGATCGAGACCAAGATCCTCAAACTGCGCAAACGAATCAAAAACAAACAGGAAGAGCCCGATATGTCTCTGCCGGCCAATCAGGCAAAAAAGGCGATCGCCATTTTGATCTGGACGGTACTGGCCTTTATCGCAGCGGCCGATTTCCTGTGGTATTTTGTTCCCCCTGAAGATTTCATGCAGTACATACAGCACCCCAGTGAGCATGGATTGTTGATGGGAATGTTGATCGGTACGGCTCTTTTCATTGTCGCCGATATTGTGTTTATCAAAGAGAACTTCTGTATCTATATCTGCCCCTACAGCCGTGTCCAGTCGGTGCTCTACGATGACGATACGATTATGGCGATCTACGATCCCCATCGCGGGGGCGAAATCTACACCGGTCACGGCAACGACCGCCACAAACAATACAACAAGAAAAAAGAGCTCCTCGCCGACAACCCCGAGGCGCAGTGTGTGGCGTGTGAAAGCTGCGTGAGCGTCTGTCCGACCCACATCGACATTCGCAAAGGTCTGCAGCTGGAGTGCATCAACTGTCTGGAGTGTGTCGATGCCTGTACGACCGTTCAGGCGGCATTCAATCGCCCCAGCCTGGTGCAGTGGTCCAGCGAGCGTGAGATCCTCCAGCAGGCGGGCAAGACACGCTATCTGCGCCCCAAAGTCCTGGCCTATTTTGGCATTTTGGCTGTAGTTCTGGTCGCACTCTTTATGATGGGAAGCACCAAGGAAAACATGTTGCTCAATGTCAACAAATCGACCCGACTCTACAAGATCACCCATGACGGCAAGGTGCAAAACGACTACATCTTCCTCTTCCAGAACACCGATCGCAAAGAGCACGACTACTACTTTGAGATTCAGGGACAAAAGGGGATCACCATCGTACGTCCCAAATCGAAGTTCCATCTCGGTGCGGGCAAGAAGAAGAAGAAAGTCGTGGTGCTTCAGACCGATCAGATCCTGGTCAAAAACAGCACCAAGGATGTCCCACTGCCCATCACCATCAAAGCTTACGCCGTGGATGATCCTGAAAAGATCGTCGTCTTCCGCAAAAGCATCTTTGGGTTCCCGCGTCTGGATCTGCTCGAAAAAGCACGTCAAAAGTAATCCACTCTCTTCGCTGCCGTTACATGGCGGCAGCGATCCCTCCCCCCTTAGTTTCTGAGATGCCTTAAAAGAGATTATTACCCTTACGTTATCCAAAGCTTTTCTCTCCTGCTCTCGTTCCATATCTCTCGAGACTGCGCAAGAACTTTCTTTTCTCAACTTTTGGAGCTTGGACTTTAGTCCAAGAGTCCCATGAAATGGGACATTGTTTACGGGACTAAAGTCCCTGCCCCTGAAAGATAGCGATTCTTTCGCAGTCTTTACTTGTTCCCAATGTCCTCATTGGGAATGCATACGGGGGTTCATTGTCTTGTAGATGTTTTTGTTTGGTTGTGTTGGCTGCGCATGCTTTTCTTTTTGTGATACGATTTTTATAATTCTACACCTTCCTAATCTATACTATACGCTCGAAAAGCCTGGCGCGGATTGCGAATATCGAGTGGTCGGGCGGGTTTGATGCCGCCTCGGTTGTC
>CAZWMZ010000118.1:0-8924 GCA_964634965.1 uncultured Nitratifractor sp.
CATCTGATCGCCAATGTCCTGGAGGATGCGGCGCTCGAGCTGAGCGTGCTGCACGTGTACGACGAGCTCAAAACAGCGGTACCCGAGTCGGTATTGCTGACCAATTCGATGGTTAAGTTCATCGAATCGTGTGATGCGGTCATTGACTTTTCGGCTCCGCCAGCAACGCAGCAGTTGCTGGAGATGGCGCTTGAGCACCCCAGACCTCTTGTGATCGCAACGACCGGCCTCTCCTCCCACCAGACCAATCTGCTGGAGGAGGCAGCTGCCAGGATGCCGGTGCTCTATGCGACCAATATGTCTGCCGGCATCGCGCTGCTCAAAAAGCTGGTCGAACAGGTCGCGCGTGCGCTGCCTGACTTTGACATTGAGATCGTCGAACAGCACCACCGTCACAAAGTAGATGCCCCGAGCGGAACGGCGCTGACGCTGGCTGAATACGCCGCAGCAGGTCGCGGACTCGATCTGGATGCCGTGCGTGTCAGTGGCCGCGATGGACAGATCGGACCACGCAAACCGGATGAGATTGGTGTGATGGCGTTGCGCGGAGGCGACATTGTCGGACGCCACACGGTGGGATTTTACAGCGAGGGGGAGTTTCTCGAGCTGACCCACACCGCCACCAGCCGTGAGACCTTTTCGCGGGGCGCCGTACGTGCACTGAAGTGGCTGGTCGATCAGCAGCCTGGTCGGTATGCGATCAACGACGTGCTGGGTCTGTGATGCACACAGACAGCATGCCTCAAAAGAGCCAGGCAGCAGCGGCGCTTGATCGGTTCATCCATGTCAAGCAGTCTGTGAGCGTTGATCGCTTCGTTCGGAGTCATCTACAGATTTAAAAGGAAGAGACCCATGTGTGCGATCGTCGGGGTATACGGGAGCCAGGATGCGGCCAAAGTGGCCTACTATGCGCTGTTTGCCATGCAGCATCGCGGTCAGGAGGCGACAGGGATCGCCAGCGCAGATGGTACGCAAATCCATCTGCGCAAAAAGAAAGGATTGGTCACCTCGGTCTTTCACGAAGGCAACCTGCCCCAACTCCAGGGCACGTGCGCCATCGGCCACAACCGTTACTCCACAGCGGGCAAGGCATCGGTCGACGATGCACAACCGCTCTTCGCCCGCTACAAACTGGGTGAGATCGCCATCGCCCACAACGGCAACCTCACCAATAAGCTCTCTGTGCGCAACGAACTGATCGCCAAAGGCGCGATTTTTCAGAGCGATATGGATACCGAAAACATCATTCATCTGATTGCAAAAAGCCAGGAGGATCATCTGGTCGATCGGATTCGAGACGCCATCAAGCGTCTGGAGGGAGCCTACAATCTGGTCATCCAAAGCCGATCCAAGATGTTTGTCATTCGTGACCGTTATGGGATTCGGCCGTTGAGCCTGGGGCGACTGCCTGATGGAGGATACATCGTCGCCAGTGAAACCGCAGCACTGGATCTGGTGCGGGCAGAATTTGTACGCGATGTTGCGCCTGGAGAGATGCTGATCTTCGACGGAGAGGGGGAGCCGACATCGGAGCAGTTGTTTGCGCCCGATTATCACCCCGACGCTTTCGAATACATCTATTTTGCACGCCCAGACAGCAATATCGATGGCAAAAATGTCTATGAAGTGCGCGTCAAAACCGGCAAACGACTGGCCAAAGATGCTCCGGCCGATGTAGATGTGGTCATTCCAGTACCCGACAGCGGTGTTGCGGCGGCGCGCGGTTATGCCGAAGGTCTGGGCGTGACGTTTGAGATGGGGATTGTGCGCAATCACTATGTTGGTCGTACCTTTATCGAGCCGACGCAGCAGATTCGCGATCTCAAAGTGCGCCTCAAACTCTCTCCCATTCGACACTTGATAGCAGGCAGACGCATTGCGATCGTGGACGATTCGCTCGTACGCGGTACCACCTCACGGCAGATCGTCAAGATGCTGCGCGATGCAGGAGCAGCCGAGGTACACATGCGTATCGCCGCACCCGAGATCAAATATCCCTGCCGCTACGGCATCGATACGCCGACCCGTGCCGAACTGATCTCAACGCGTAAGAGCCCCGAAGAAATCGCGGAGTATATCGGTGCCGATACGGTGGGATTCCTGAGCATTGATGGATTGGTGGATGCGCTGGGACCCGAGCGCAACTACTCGCTGGTCAGTTTCGACGGCAACTATTTTGCCGGCGGCAACGCCGATCATCCGACCTGATTCCCGAAACAGAAAGGCACGACTCTACCCCATCATTGCATCCATGGGTTTAGCGTAACATCATCGTCGCCTCTGCGGGCGGCGACTCAAGTGTGGCGCACAGATTTGATCATAAAAGATATCATGGTTGTCGTGGTGGTCTCTGGTTGACTTCGCGCTGCAGATAGCGTGCGACTTTGAGTTGCTGCCATGTCGCCATCGAGCGTATGCCGGATGCGGGATGCTTCTGGCAGTGCAAACGAATGGTGGCCATCAGAGTGCCGGTCTGATACTGCTTGAGCGCTTGAGGGGTCAGAGGAGCCTGCAGGATCTGCATGCGGTCTGCTCCGTGGCACGATGCGCATCGTTGCAGATAGATCTCGTGACCGTAGTCACGTTCGGGCAGCGCCTCGATCATGTGGCCGGCTGCTGGATCGATTGCGAATGCGCAGAGGGTGCTCCCCAGCCACATCGCCCACCTCGCCAGCCGACGCGATTCTGTTCTCATAAAGGTATCTCGAAACATAGATTGCACGCAATCAATCGAAAACGTTTGTCTGGGCAAGCGAACCTTTGAAGGCGTGCCCAAAGCCAAGCTGAAACAACAGCCTCATGGCTGAAGGTGCCAAGGCTATTTGTTGGTATGCTCTTCTTGCTGGGATGCCCATAAAGCTCAAAATCCGATCGCGCCTATCGGGCGGTTCGTACCTTGATCCAGTCCATCAGGGCACGCATCTCAAATTCGCTCAATGTGCCTTTGGAGGAGAGAATCGCGTTGAAAACGGCTGATGCGTTCTTGTCGGGAAATTTTTCCCGGGCGATTTCGCTGCCAAAAAGCATGGGATAGAAGCGGCGATTTTTGCAGATAAAGTTGTATTTGCCCACCGGGATATCGGCGGGGTACTCTTTGATCTTTTTGAGGGATTTTGTATCCCACACTTCGATCGAGCCGTTGTGATCATAGATGCTCAAGTAGGTGTATTTGCCGTCACCGCTAAACTCAGCATGAATGTACTGTTTGCCTTTGACGGGCACCATTTTTTGGATCGAGTAGTCTTTTTTGCTTACGAGTATCAGCTCATCGGTACCGTTATCGACCCATAGATAGGGCGTTTCCGGATGGGTTTTGGCAAAAAACCCATCACCACCAATGGAGATTTTTTTGACAAACTTCCAATCGTACATCTCCCAGATCGTGATGTAGTCACTGCGCAGATGAGGTGTCGCAAAGTAAAAATGGCCGCCATGATACCAATAGGTCGCAGAAAAGAGATGCGGCATCCCCTTCATCTCATGTTCAAACACCACGCGCAGGCTGTTGATATCGTACACGCGAAGCACCTTGCCGTGACGTGCGGTGGCGATCAGATACCGGTCAAATGGATCGATGAAAAAGTCTTCGATCGGTTCGGCGATGGTGCGATAGGTGATTGTGCCGGTATGGGTATCCACAAACCCGACTTTGGGCTTGTCGCGATAGGTGAAGACCATCTGATCCCGGGTATAGAGGTCGTAAAGCGCACTGATTTTTCCTTCGAGAGGCTTGACCTCAATCGGCTTGAGCGTATCGGTATCGAATACCACTATCTGTTCGGGCAGGAGGCAGGTGGTGTATCCCCGTGTACCATCCCGGCTGAGAGAGACGTTGCGCAGATAGACACACATGCGTTCTGAGGCCTCCAGTCGACCGTTGACCAGCGAATATTTGGCGACAATGCCATCACGCGTCGGAACGTAAATGTTGTCAGCATCAGGGAAGCGATACTTGATCCCGCCGTGGACATTTTTGAGCGCAAACGTATCGAGAACATTCTCCTTCTCCATGATCCACACTTTGCCTCCATCACGCTCGACGACCGGCATCACGTCGGCCATATCCTGAATGTGCAGATCTTTTTTGGGATAGTTGTACGTTTGGAGCGACTTTTCGATCTCGGCTTTGCCCCATTGGTATTGCTTGAGGTTGACGGGCGATTTAATAAACTGTGCGATTGCTTCGCGCTGGGTGTCGCTGAGGTTTTCAAATGTCGGCATCAGGGTTTGGGGAAACTCATCTTTGATTTTGGCGGCAAGCTTGGGAATCGAGCGGTATTTGCGCAAAAACTGTGGCAACAGCGGCGGGCCCGAGATGCCGATGCGATCGGCATGGTGGCAGCGCGCACAGTGTTCAAGATAGAGCGCTTTGCCTTGCGCCAAAAGAGCCGGATCGACCTGTTGAGCCGGAACGCTGTGGCGTGCCGACCCCAGTGTACTTGCGAGCAATATGCCCATGCCCAGGCGTCCCAAAAAATGTTTCATTGTCTCTCTCCTCTTACGGTTGAATGCAGCGATCATGCATGTAGCGTGATGCATAGATCCCTTCGATGGCGTTGAGCTTCAGATCGGCATGGGGTGCGGCATGTGCACCCTTGTGCCATGTTTGCACCATCTGCGCGATGGTACGGTACTGGCTGAGCCGTTCGGTTGAGATCGCAGGGGTCGAGGCATTGCCGGTACATCGCATACCGTGACACGATGCACACCGCTTGCGGAACACTTCGGCTGCATAGTCCAGATGCATTACGTCCCGCTTCTCCATGATATCGAGTGCCAGTACCGTATGATCATGGGGTTTGGGAAACTGCAATGTTTTGGTCGAAGATCGCATAGATGAATCGGCGAACAAAACATTGACAAACACACAAAGAGTTATCCAAAGGATACGCATCGTATCTCCTGCAAAAAAGGGTGAGAGAAACTCCCCCGCAAAGGGGCGGGAGAGGGAGGGATCAGTAGATGTCCCCCATGGTGTTGGTAACGTTGAATTTACCCGTAGGGGTGATCAAGCGAGGATCTTCGATCGCTTTTTTCAACTCGAGCGTATTGGCATCGAATACCAGGATCGCAGACGGAGTATCTTTGTTACCCCAGATCGAAGTCCACACTTCGCTTCCGTCAGCATTGAACTCGAAGTGAACCGGACCGCGCATTTTGACTTTGGGGTTGTTCGACTTGAGATACTTCTCGGGGATAGGCAGTGTCTTGGTGACTTCGAGTGTATCTTTGTCGATGACGTAAATCTGAGTCTGCAGCTTGCGATCAGGGTTGACCGGGCGATCGGCGAAGATGTACTTGGACTTGGGATGGGTTTTGATAAAGAGGTTACCACCACCTGCACCAGGCAAGTTAATCTTCTTGACCACTTTCCAGGCGTTGTCAGGATGTCCTTTGGGATCGGTACCGATCGCAACGATGTCGTTGGAGCCAATGTGGCCGGTCAGCCATACCGGACCAAATTTAGCTGAGTTGACGTTTGCACCGCGTCCAGGGTGAGGCTTGGTACCCTGTGAGGGGATATTGGCAACCAGCTTACCCTCTTTGGCATCGACGACCGATACGACGTTGCGTGCGTTGGCAGCGACGAGGAAGTAGCGCTTGGAGCTGTCCCAGCCACCATCGTGCAGGAAGCGCTCAGCTTCGATCATTTTGATTGTGGGGTTTTTGACATCGGTGTAGTCGTAGAGCCAGACTTGGCCGGTCTCTTTGATGTTGATGATCCACTCAGGCTTGAAGTGACTTGCAACGATCGAGGCAACGCGTGCTTCGCGAGTGAAGACACCTTCGTCATAGGTGTAGCTGGCAGTTGCGACCTGCTTGAGCGGCTCAAGCGTCTTGCCATCGAGTGTGACGATGGAGGGCGGCCAGTAACATCCAACGACAGCATATTTGCCCTCATAACCCTCATACTTGGACGTATCGATTGAGCGGGCATCGTTACAGACACGAATCTCGGCAACGTTTTTGGGCTCTTTCATCCAGAGGTCGATCAAAGAGGCCTTACCGTCACGACCGATAACATAGACATAGCGACCGTCTTTGGAGTTGCGCACGATGTGGGTTGCAAATCCAGAAGGAACGACCGATACGATCTCTTTTTTGTCGCCATCGACAATCGCAATCTTGCCGATATCGCGCAGGATAACGGAGAAGTAGTTTTTCCAGTTGCGATTGGTCTCAGGCTTGGTGGGGCGCTTATCGACCGGGATCAGTACCTTCCAGCTCTTTTTGAGATCAGCCATGCTCTTCTCAGGCGGCTGAGGAGGCGTGTTCATGACGTATTTCGCCATCAACTCGGTCTCCTCTTTGTTCAACTCACCCGATTTACCCCAACCGGGCATTCCGCCAGGTGTACCGTTAAAGATAATGGTCTTGACGGTTTCGTAGCCCAGTGCCAGCGTACCGTGCGAGACACCTTTTTTATCCTTGTGCGACTCGGGGCGGATCCAGGGACCCAGGGCACCTTTACGCAACATTCCGTGACAACCGGCACAGCGATCAAAATAGATCTGGGTTGCCTTTTTCATCTCATCAGCGCTGAGCTTCGGAGCATCAGCAGCCTGCAGAGCAACCGTACCAACCGCAGCAACGACTGCGAGACTCAAGAGTTTGGTCAACTTCATTTTTTCTCCTTTGGTTTAAGATGGAAACAGGTGTATTGTGCGGTACCCGACCAGACACTATGTCGGGTACCGCTTACATATGCTTTTAAAGATTGTTTGTCATATGTCCGGTTATCTTCTCAGCTTTTTCTTCTCGCTGAAATAGATCCAGAACATTGGCAAGACAATCACCGTGTGCAAAAAGATTGTCAATGTCAGCGGTCCTTGATTGAGCCAGCCAAAAAAGCTGGGGACCACATCGGTAAATGTTTCAAACAGCATTGTTTCTCCTTTACAGATGGTGCGATGGGTGTTGACCCGACCGCTTAGGCCTCAGCCGCTTTGGCTTTCTTGCCGATAGTCAGCAAATCCAGCAACAGATAGACAAATCCGAGGAACGTCACCACACCCATGATTAGACGCCACGTCATGGACTGAACATACCACGGGAGGTTTTGTGCGGTGAAGTAGGCTTGCCAGCCACCGCCCAGTTCGGCACGTTCAACGAGAACTTGTTCGTATCCGGCGATGGTCAACGCAACGGTCATACCGATAACACCGAAGGTGATCAAGAAGATCGCCATCTTGGAATTAAACGTTGCTTTCATCCGCTGAACACCGTAAGCACCCTGAACACCCATGTACATCATACCGATCAGGATCGTCGCATACGCTCCGAAGAATGCCAGGTGTCCGTGAGCAGAAGTAAACTGCGTACCGTGGGTATAGATATTAACTTGCGGCAACGTATGGAAGAAGCCCCAGATACCGGCACCCAAGAAGTTACCGAATGCATTGGTAACAATCCATGCCATACCCGGTCCGTTGTTGATCGCCGGTTTCTCGCCGTGCATTCCTTGCTCTTTACCCCAGTCGTAGATGACGTGAACGAACATCGCAACCAGCGGAACAGGCTCAAGAGCCGAGAAGAGCGCACCGATCTCCCACCAGTACTCGGGAGTACCGATCCAGAAATAGTGGTGACCCAGACCCAAAATACCAGATCCAAAGAGCATCAGCACTTCGATCCAAAGCCACATCTCAACGATTTCACGCTTAGCGCCGATGAATTTGATCAACGCATACGCTGCCAATGTACCGACGAACACTTCCCATGTCGCCTCAACCCAGAGGTGGATAACCCACCACCACCAGTATTGATCCATCGAGATATTATCGGTAAAGAACATACCGGCCAAGTAGAGACCTGCAAGTGCCAACAAGTCGGCGACCATTACGGTCATAATGCCGGTTCTCTTTCCTTTCAAATAGGTGAAGAAAATATTTGCATAGAATATCAATACAACCACAACGATGCCGTAGTCGGCCCAGCGGGGTGCTTCGATATACTCACGCCCTTCATTGATCAGCCAGATACTCTGTTCGGTACCGGGGCCGATTTGAACGACGATATATACGACAACGACGACAGCGATTGCGGCGGTCAAAACCCAAAAAGCGAGTTTGCCCAGTCCGGCACCGACCACCTCTTCGCCCGTCTCGTCGGTGGTCATATAATAGACAGCTCCGATCATGGCAAAGAGCATCCAAACGACAAGTGCATTGATGTGCACCATCCGTGCGACCGAGAAGTCAAAAATCTCAAACAAAAAGCTCGGATAGACAAATTGAATCGCCGCAATCAATCCCATCAACAGTTGTGCACCAAAAAGGATGATCGCCACACGAAAATACATCAATCCGATGCGTTGTCCGGCATTGGTCAAATGATTTGATTTGATGTTAACGAGCATAGGTGCCTCCTGTTTGGAATTCTTTGACGGTTTTGGAGAAACCGCGCGGGAATCCGTTGGTATCGATGCTACTCATGTGCTTGAGAAATGCCACCAGGCCTTTTGCCTCTTTTTCGGTGATTTTCAGATTGGGCATCATGCGCGCATGGGTCGGATATTTGGACGGATGCATCAAGAATTCCGCCATCGCTTCTTCCTTGGTGCTTTTGCCGGTCATGGCTTGCATCGTACCGCCATCTTGCCACATCGGATCGAGCCACGCCTTGGTCAAATCGGGAGCATAGTAGGCTCCGTTCCCCAGCAAGGTATGGCAGTTCATGCAGTTTTTAGCCTGCGAAGTGAGCTTGCCAAGATGCAACAGGGCTGCGGCCTCTTTTGGGCTCCACTCTTTGCCGAAAAACGGCTCCTTTTTACCGATAACCGGCACCTCATGTCCACGTTTTTTGCTGTACTGGTAATCGATGTGATAGTTGATCACCGTCGGAGCCGGGATGCGCTTGGTGATCCCTTTTTGCAGATCGGCATCGGTTCCCATGGAAATCTGTCCCATCGTATCGAATGTCAG
>CAZWMZ010000119.1:0-8547 GCA_964634965.1 uncultured Nitratifractor sp.
AGCCATGGAGTACTCTTTCCCCGACGACAACCTGAATACCTACGAGCTGGTTGCAGATGCGAGCCAGAACAGCGCGACAGTCAATGTGCCCATTCATTGCCCATGCGCCAATATCGAAAGCGATGCGTTCGATGCGCTCAACCCGATCGGAATGGTTGTAATGATGCTGCTGATGCTTTTGGCAGGCTATGGATCGCTTAAACTTCAGGGAGCAAGTTCACTTTCTGAGCGTTCGAGCAAAGCAGGAGCTCGGCGTTTGGAGTAGCTGCAAACAAGGGTTGGCTGCTGCCACAAAAATCGCCCGGGAGTCCGTCGGTCTGACAGGCGCAGCGGGTCCCGGGCTTGCAGATGCCAAAAGTGCGGGCAAGATGCTCTGCGTGCCTCGAACGGGATGCGTTATATGCGGGCACCTGTTCTGGAGGCGTTCTTGAACATGGCCCAGGCAGGCACAGCCAAGGGTAAATCGACTCCGAATTTGCTACCATATCGCCAAAGTTCAGGAGGCAGATATGGCGCGTGGCATCTTGCTGCTCAATATGGGCGGTCCCAACAATCTCGATGAAGTCGCGCTCTTTTTGCGCACGATGTTTGCCGATCCCCGCATTCTCCCTCTTCCCTCTCTGTTGCGTCGGTTTGTTGGCCATCGGATTGTTCGGAAGCGACTCAAAGAGGCTCAGGACAACTACCGGCGTATTGGAGGCAGATCGCCACTGACTGAACTGACCCGATCGCTCGCATCCAAAGTCGAAACACGTACCGGACTGCCGACCCGTCTGGCGATGCGGTATGTTCCACCCTTTGCCAGTGAAGCGCTGGAGAGGTTCCGACAGGAGGGGGTGGAGGAGATCATTGCTTTTTCGATGTATCCGCACTTTTCAACCACAACAACCGCATCGTCGATGGATGATCTCTATGCGCGTCTGTCGCAGATCGATTACCATCCCAGGGTGACGGTGATCGATCCCTATTACGAAGATCCGCACTATCTCCGCATACAACTCGCTCGCATTCGAGATGCCCTGGGTGATCGCGATCCAGCCGATTATCTTCTGATCTTTTCAGCTCACGGCCTGCCGATGCGCATCATCGAAAGAGGTGATCCCTATCGCGACCAGGTCGAGGCCAATGTTGCCGCGCTGAAGCGTCTGCTCGTGAGCGAAGGAGTCCATTTTGCGGCCACGCAGCTGGCGTACCAGTCCAGAGTAGGCAACGCCGCGTGGCTTGAGCCCAACCTCGCCGATCTGTTAAAGCAGTCGCACCATCAGCGTGTCGTGATCTCTCCGCTTTCGTTTACGATTGACAACTCCGAAACACGTTTTGAACTCGACATTGAGCATCGTGAAATCGCTCGTCAAATCGGGTACGATGATTATCGCGTAGCGGCATGCCCCAATGACGGAGACGATTTTGCCCGTTTCATTGCGGAGCGAATCGATGCGTGATCGGCGCACCCTCTATCGCGGTGCCTTCTGGATCGCGCTGGTTGGCAGCTATCTTCTCTCGGTGTTGCCCGGCGAGACGGTTGCACCGCTTTTCAGCTGGTCGGACAAGATCAATCACCTTGTTGCGTTTGTCGTCCTGGGGTTTTTGCTGCGTCGCGGATGGGGGATTGGGTACTGGCGAGGGGTACTTTTATTGGTTTCGTACGGTTGTTTTATCGAAGTTTCGCAACTGTTTGCGGTCAACCGGAGTGCAGAATTGGCAGATGTTGTGGCTGATACCCTCGGTACAATGGGCGGTTTGATGCTGTCAAAAATCATAAAATAAAAATTTGACATCTTTTTGACCAAAGTACGTTATACTACGTCTGTATCCGGAAGTTAGCGTGATGTGTGTCAATGCAAAACTTGAATGATTTTTAGAAAAGCCTCCTCCTTTTGAATGATCGTGAAGCTTTCGGATCGCTTTTAACCTCCTTTTGATATTCTCCCCTTTTTCAGCCAGGAAGGGGAGAAGCTTTCACGAAACACCCTCCAAAATCTTTTGTCTTCAGTTTGCGCTGATCAGCTCACGATCGGTCATGCGGTAGATACGATCGGCGATAGCATCTGCGTCGGCCGGATCGTGTGTCACCATCAATGTGTGGAGGTGGTAGGTATCGGTCAACGTGCGTACCAGACGAAGCATCTCTCCGCGCGTGCGGGTATCCAGACCGGCAAACGGTTCGTCCAGCAACAAAACCGGACGGCGCCGCAACAATGCGCGCGCCAGCGCCACCCGTTGCTGCTCACCTCCTGAGAGGGCAGTAACGATCCGGTCGGCACGATCGGCGATCCCCATGCGCTCCAGAAGTGCGGAGACCTGGGCCTGTTCGTCCGGAGTACCGCGCGGATCTCCTCGCAGACCGATCAGGACGTTTTGCGCGGCCGTAAGGTGCTCGAAAAGGTTGTGATGCTGAAACAGAATGGTGACCGGTCGTGCATCGGGCGGCAACGGGATCAGATCGTTTCCGTCAAACGTCAATGACCCCGACAGAGGCATCAAAAAACCAGCAATGATATCCAGAAACGTTGATTTGCCGCTGCCGCTGGGCCCCAGGATAGCGACCACCTCTGCCGTATCGGCGTCGAGCGTGTAGCGGTAGTGCTCGTGGGCACCCTGGTGCTGATGTGCATAGACGATCTGTTCAGCGCGCAACATCGTTGTGTCTCGCTGCAAGAAGATAAGCTGCCCCGAATGTTGCGGTGACCCACACCAGCAGGAGCAGTGCCACCCCGGCAGCATCGTTGGTGCGATAGGAGCCCATGAGCTGATAGAGATACCAGGGGAGCGTTGTGATCTCTCGGTTGCCAAAGAGGGCGATGACGCCCAGATCGCCCAGCGAGAGCCCAAAAGCCAATGCAAACACATAGCCTGCCTGCGCACGCAGATAGGGCCACTCAATGTTACGCCACCGCTGAAAATACCCAATCCCAAGTGCCCGAACAAGTCGTTCATATCGCCGTGCGGTCTTGTGAAGGGTTGGTGACAGAATCGACAGGGCAAACGGGAGAGCCATGAGCACATTGGCCGTCGTAACGGCCATCAGACTCCATGCCGTTCCCTGAACGCCGATGCGCCGCCCAAGCAGGAAAAATCCCAGACCCAGAATCAGCGAAGGGATCGCCAGATAGAGATGTCCCGCGCCCGAGACCATCAGGCGACCGACCGAGCTCCATACCCCATGCCCTCTTGATCCGTCGGGCATGAGGTGGCGTTGTGCATCGGCCAGCGCCAGAGCGATACCCAGCGCCAGGAGAGCCGAAAGTGTTGCGATCCCCAAACTCATGCCAACCGAACGCCAAAAGAGCGGACGACGCATCAAGCCACCCAGGTCGGCTCCCAGCCCATCCACAATGATTGCACTCAGCGGGAGCAGATATGCGATGGCAAAGAGCACAACGAGGCCGTTCTGAAGCCATCGCCATGCACGTCGATCTCGCCAGAGCATGGTCGAGTGGGCTGTATGGGTGAGATTGGCCGGCGGCGAGGGGAGCCGGGAAGCCAGCAGTGTCCAGCCGGCAGCAACACCCAGCTGGATCCAGGCGAGTGCGAGAGCATAAGGCAGATCAAAATCGATGCGCACAGCTTCATAGATGGCAACTTCAAGCGTATTGTAGGCAGGATTGCCGCCCAGCAGCAGCACGAGAGCAAAGGAGGAAAAACAGAGCATAAAGATCGTGGAACCCATCGCAGGAAGCGTGCCGCGTATCGCCGGCCACTCCACAAGCACAAAACGTTGCCAGGGCGACAATCCGAGACTGCGCGCCAGGCGCAGCTTTTCGTCGGGTATCGAACCAAATGCCCGCAACAATCCCATGCCGGCAAAGGCCCCGTTGAGATAGACATGGCCGATCAGGATACCACCGAGGCCGTAGATTCCGTGTCCGACAGGTGTTCCTCCCAGTGCAATCAGGAGGCGATTGAGCCAGCCGTGATTGCCCAGGATGGTAATGATTCCAAAGGCGACAATGAGAGTCGGAAGCACCAGCGAAGCGGACCAGAGAGCGATCAAGATGCCACGACCACGGAAGCGAGGCGTGTGGTGGAGTGCCCAGGCGAGCAGGACTCCTGTCACCAACGACAGCAGGGTCGAAAGGAGAGCCTGCAGGAGCGTAAAGCGCAACAGGGAACCGACCCGCCCGTCCAGTACCACCGTGTGCATCTGTGCTGATGCATGCACCAGCAACACCCCGAGGATGCCTGCACCGATACCCAGTACACCCATGGCGGCAACGATCCCCAGACTCAGAGAGGGATGGAGATGATGTTGCCAGCGCATCATCGACTTACCGGCTGAGGGCTTGCAGCCACTCGTTGATCCAGGCTTTGCGATGGGTCTGGACGGTTTGACTCTCCATCAGGAGCATTCTGGCTGGGCGATAGAGCTTTTCGAAGCCTTCGGGGAGCCCTTTGGTGGTCTTGACAACTGGGTAAGTCCAGTTGGTGGCAGGGACAATATCAGCAAACGTCTCAGAGGTGATAAAGTCAAGAAAAGCTTGCGCGAGCTTGGGGTGTTTGGAAGATTTGAGGATGCCTGCTACTTCGATCTGACCGTAATGACCTTTGGCAAAATTGGCGGTTTTGTATTGGAATTTCTTTTCGACAATCATGTGGTAGGCTGGCGAGGTGGTGTAGGAGAGCACCATGTCGGCTTCGCCTTTGAGAAAGAGATTGTATGCCTCGCTCCAGCCTTTGGTAATGGTGAGAATATGTGGAGCCAGGCGCTTCCAGTAGTCGGCTGCCTTGTTTCCATACTCTGATTTGACCCAGAGCAGCAGCCCCAGACCTGGGGTTGAGGATCGTGGATCTTCGATGATGATTTTGAAATCCTTCGGCATGGAAGCCAGCTCCTCGAGCGATGCGGGGACTTTTGCTGTCTTGTTGCTGTCGTATACAAATGCAAAATAGGCATAATCGTAGGGCACAAACCTGTCGTCATGCCATGCAACGGGCAAAGTAAGCCCGGAGGTATCAACGGTGTGTTTGGCAAAGAGTCCTGTTGCTTTGGCCATCTCGACGGTGGAGGTGTCGAGTCCGAGGAGGAGATCGGCCTGAGTGGTGTTGCCCTCGAGCTGGATCTTGCGTAACGAACCAATTGCACTTGAGGAGGGCACGAAGACAAGCGTACAGTTGTGTTCGCGCTCAAATGCAGCCTTGACCTTGGGGCCGGGACCCCAGTCGGCAGCAAATGAGTCGTACGTATAGACTGTCAGGAGAGGTCGAGTACTCTCGCCCCCAAAAGCCAAAGCGCCAAGCATGGCAACAATCGCCAACGTGATACGGAAGGGTTGCAGGTGTTTCATTGAGTATCCTTGCTGAACAGATTCTAAGAATCCTGTTTCGAAATATGGGTTTTTTGGTATATGGCAGGCACAGGGAGATATGAAACAGAAGTATTCTGCTGCAGTCCATCTCTTCCTTACGCCAGAATTGCCTGGTTCAAGTTCGACGGGTAGGCGATGCCTTCTCAGCTGCACAATGCAGCACCCCGAGAGAGTTGAAGCAACATTATAGCATATTGCAGATTAGTCTGCTGCGCTTTGATGGGGAATTTGGGCGATCGGCTTGGGTCTGACCGCAAACCGTGGATCGGTGAACCGATCTGTTTACAGAGGCTGCCCCCCTCTGGGGAGCAGGGGCTTACAGTTTTTTCAAGATCGCTTCGGTCTGCTCGGCACTCATGGCGCCCAGCTGCATGTGTTTGACGGTGCCGTTTTTGTTTGAGACGATCAGGAGCGGCACCGAGCCCTGCCAGCGGATGCGTCTGGCGATGTAGTCGGCAAACGGCATCGCCTGCTGGGTGTTGATCAGATGGATTCCCTTTAGACCCAGCTCTGCTTCAAAAGCTTTGAGCTTCTCAGGCGAGAGTCCCTTGAGCTCATAGGTGACGATGGCCAGATCGGGATGTTTGGGCAGGATCTTTTCGGAGAACATCTTCAGTTCGTTGCGACACGGTGTGCCCGAATAGATGTAGAACATGGTGATGACGTTTTTGCCGGGCAACGTCGTGTAGCGCAGGCCATCCGGGGTCTCTTCGACGCGGATCTTCGTCGCATGCGTGTCGGTAAAATCAAACGAGAGCACCTTGGGGGCTGCTGGCTGCGCAGCCGTAGTTGCATTGGCTTCGGGCGACTGAGCGTAACCGGGCATCAAACCCAGCGCCACTACCGCGGCCAAAAAGATCGATAGACGTTTCATCGTAAACACTCCTTTGGGAAACTAAATGCGGCGATTATACCACATCGGTTTAACCAAAAGATAATCGCGGGGTATTTTGCGGGAAACCTCAATGATTTTTCACATCTTAAGGGAAAAAATGTGTCATAATCGGAAAAAGCAAGGAGTATCGATATGCAAACAATGAAACGTGACCATTAGGGCGACCGATATTTTCAAGAAGAGCTTCAAAAAATTGTTAAAAAAAGATCGACACCTGATCGAAACATACGAACAACTCCTGCAGGAGTTGCGAAAAAATCCGACGATGGGAACACAGTTGACGGACGGTAGATAGAAAATACGATTGCAAAACAAATCGAATAACAAGGGAAAAAGTGGAGGATATCGCGTGATAACATATGCAAAAATAGAAAATACCCTTGTACTTGTCTATATCTATTCAAAAAATGAAACCGAAAGCATCGCGGATAAGAAGATAGACGATATCATTAAAAGTTACAAGTCACAAAAAATACCCATATAGGTGTATATGCTAAAGGGCATCTCCAAAACATCACCACCATGCGCACGCGAAGCGTGCACCCAAAATCACGCGAAGTTTTTCAGCTCCGCAGCGATTTTTGCCCGTTTGGCTTCGGCCTCTTCGAGGGCGGTGCGGTTGGTGGCGATGACGGTTTCGGGGGCGTTGGCGACGAATTTTTCGTTGCTCAGCATGCCGGTGAGTTTGGCGATCTCTTTGTCGAGTTTGGCGAGCTGTTTTTCGAGCCGGGCGATGATGGGGCCTGTGTCGATCTCGGCGGTGGAGATGTAGGTCTCGACCTGATCGCCCACATCGGTGACGGATCGGGCGGGTTTGTCGGTGACGAAGGCGATCGTATCGACCTTGCCGAGCTTTTCGACAAAGGCTTTCAACATCGTCTCGTCAGCCGGACGGCTGAGTTTGACGTAGGCTTTGTCGATGCGTTGATTGGCCTTGTCGATGAGCGTTTTGCAGCGGCGTACCGAGACGATCGCATCGATCGCGAGGGCAAACTCCTCCATGATCGCCTCGTCGATCTCTTCGGCGACGGGGTAGGGCTGCACCATGATCGATGCGCTCTCTTGCAGCGATGTGCCGCCCAGGCGCTGATAGAGATCTTCGGTGATAAAGGGCATGATCGGATGGAGCAGTTTCATTGAGGCGCGAAAGATGCTTCCCAGCTCGCCGATGGAGTCTTTGCTTGCTTTGCTCAGTTCGATCCCCCAGTCGCAAAACTCACCCCAGAGGAAACGGTAGAGTGTCGTTGCCGCATCGTTAAAACGATACTGTTCGATGAAGTCACGCGTCTCATTGACTGCGACGTAAAAGCGACTGAGCATGTAGCGCCCCAGCGGGGTGGTTACGGCATCGGGATTGAGGTCATCGAAATGATCCCGATTCATCAGCAGATAGTTTGCGGCGTTGAAGAGCTTGTTGGTAAAGTTGCGCCCCTGTTCGAGCTTCTCCTGGCTGAGGCGGATATCGCGCCCCTGTACCGCCAGCACCGCCAGCGTAAAGCGCAGCGCATCAGCCGAATAGGTGTCGATCATCTCGAGTGGATCGATGACGTTGCCTTTGGATTTGGACATCTTCTCACCCTTTTCGTCCTTGACCAGCGCGTGCAGGTAGATGTCGTGAAAAGGAAGCTCACCGGTGAGCCGTTCGCCCATCATCAGCATCCGCGCCACCCAGAAAAAGAGGATATCAAATCCCGTGATCATAAGGGTATTTGGGTAGAAGGTCTCCATGTCGCCTTCGAGCCACTTCTGGCCTTTGAGCGCGTCGCCGTTGCCCCAGCCCAGTGTACTAAACGGCCAAAGCCCCGAGCTAAACCATGTGTCGAGCACATCGGGGTCTTGGTGAATCTTCTCACTTCCGCAGTGTGCACACACCGTAGGTGTCTCCCCGTCAAAAGCAAAATGCTTCCCGCACGCATCGCAGTGCATGACGGGGATCTGGTGCCCCCACCAAAGCTGTCGGCTGATGCACCAGTCGCGCAGGTCGTTCATCCAGGCGTTGTAACTGTTGATCCAGTGTTTGGGAAAAAATTCGGCCTCACCGGCGTTGACCCGTTCGATCGCACCGGCGGCGAACTCTTTTTTGACGAACCACTGTTTCGAGATGTAGGGTTCGACGATGTTTTTGCACCGGTAGCAGTGGCCGACTTGGTGGACATGATCTTCGATCGCTTCGATGAAACCTTCTGCTTGAAGTTTCTCCACGATCGGTTCGCGCGCTTCGAGCCGCTCCATTCCAGCAAAATCACCGCAGTGATCGTTGAGGATCCCTTGTTCGTCGAAGATCGTGATAAACTCCAGATCGTGCCGTTTGCCCACCTCGTAGTCATTCGGATCGTGGGCAGGGGT